>CAZITS010000240.1:0-265 GCA_964542185.1 uncultured Pirellulaceae bacterium | reverse complement strand
ATCCGTCCGGTGGATCACGGTAAAAAAACAACGCTGACAGTGGTCGTGTGACCAGCATGTTCAGCGAGGGTAACGCGCGTCATCGAGCCATGCCACCATCGTGGTCCTGGATGGGTTGGCCTGCAGCGACTGCGCCGTTCTGGATTGCGGGCAAGAGGTTTTCAGAATTCGGGTCAGAAATGGCGGACTTTCCATTCTGGTGGATGGAGTGCCAGCAGCGGGACAGGATGACGCGGCCGAGAACGCGTCATCATTTTATGACGAT
>CAZITS010000239.1:400-7655 GCA_964542185.1 uncultured Pirellulaceae bacterium | reverse complement strand
GGAAGGAATTCTTGCCCTGATTTATAACAATGAGTGCGTCGGCTTGCAGCTCCCGACGGCAGTCGAACTCACAGTCACTCAATGTGATCCGGGTATCCGTGGAAACTCGGCGACTAGCCGTACCAAACCCGCCACACTGGAAACCGGTCTGGTGGTGCAAGTGCCCGAGTATCTGGCCGAGGGCGAACGCATCAAGGTAGACACCCGCACGGGCGATTTTATTTCACGCGCGTAAGAACGCCGCTGCCAGCAACACAGGGCTGGTCCGCACATCCAGGGCTAGTCCGCGGCGATCATCTCGGGCGGCACTTGCTGGGTTTCACGGTATCCGCGATTGACGCACGTCAGGTTATCCTGAACGACGCGCTCGCCACGTTTACCGAAATACTTGCGAAGCGCCTTTTCCACCCCTTCCATCACCTGGTCGTCACTCATTCCACTGGAGTCGGCGTAGGGCGTCAATTTGAGGAAAGCCCCCAACGTGACAATACCCTGCATCCGCATCTGCAAGTCCGCCACCGACGCCACTTCGCGGGCAATCTGCACCGTGTCACAGAAGTAGAGCCGGACTTTCTTTTCGCGAATCGACGCCTTGTGGTGCTGTGGAATCCGTTTCCAGACTTCGCCTGGATCCGAATGCGAGGATTGCATGAAGACCGCACCCCCATCGACCAGACCGGCCAGCGGGTTCGCGAGAATGGCGTTCACATCATTCAAGATCAAGAGATCAATGAACTCCAGCTCACTATGCGTCTTGATGTGTTCGTCACCGATCGTCAGGTAGTACGTAGTCGGTAGACCTTTTTTCTCCGAACCGTATTTGGGATACGCCTGCACGTCTTTACCAAACACCTGTCCGGCAATCCGCGCGATGACCTTATTGGTAGTCACCGAACCGAAACCACCTACCGAATGCCCGCGCATGGAAAACCCGCCCGAGGGACGTAAATCCGGATCGTCAGTGCGGCCTAGCGCCAAGGCATGATCGATCCCCACACAAAAATAGTCCTGCCCATCCTGGCCTTTCTGCATATTATTGAAGGCTGCGATGATATCCGCCGGGCGGACATCGCGACTGCCCAGTCCCGCAGAGCCATGGAAAATCCGCGGCACACGGTCGATGGGCTCGTGACCCATTTGACCTGTCATCGCGTCACAGAACGCGGCCTTGATCTCGCGTGTGAGGTGGTTCCCGGTGGACGATAAGGGGTCATCCATGCGTTCAAAAATCGTCACGGCCTGGCAATTTTTGAGCAGATTAACGATCTCATGCATGGGGAAAGGCCGGAAACACACCACCGTCACACAGCCCGCCTTGATACCCTGCTCCCGGAGGTAATCGACCGTAACTTCGGTCGTTTCCATGTAGCCACCGATACCGATCAGAATGTACTCCGCATCCTCACAGCGGTACGGCAGGAGGAAATCGTACTTGCGACCGGTCTTCTTATGGAACAACTCGAACGCCTCTTCCAGCGCCGGGCTGACGCGATCGTAGTACCAACGCTGCGCAATCTTGCCCTTCATATAGGAATCTTGATTCTGGACCGTACCGGTCATGACCGGGTTTTCCGTGTCCATCAAGTTCATCAATTTATCGGCGGGCGCACCGATGTAATCTTTCATGAACTCGGGTTCCGTCAAACGAACCGTCTCCACCGTGTGCGTTGTCAGGAATCCGTCCTGCACATTGAAAAATGGTGTGTTACAGTTTTCTGCGGCACGCCTGGCAATCAGCGCCAGATCACCTGCTTCCTGCGCGTTCCTGGCAAACAGCATCCCCCATCCCACGTCGGCTACACTCATCACGTCATCGTGGCCAGCGTGCACGTTCAGCGAGTGGCTGGTCAAGGCACGAGCACCAATGTGAAATACGACAGGCAGCCGCTTGCCAGCAATCGTATAGAGGACCTCCTTCATCAGGACCAGACCTTGGCCTGACGTGAAGTTGGTTACACGACCACCTGCCAAGGCAAATCCCTCACAGAACGAAGCGGAAGAGTGTTCACTCTCCGGTTCCATGAAGATCAGCGGTTCATCCCAGAGATTCACACCACCGTTCTGGACGGCCGCATTGAAGCCACTTCCCATCGTGGTCGAACTGGTGATGGGATACGCTCCCGTTCCCTGGGAGATGCGAATTTCGGCCCAGACAACCGCTTCTGCTCCATCGCAGGTGTCCGGAATCCCAGGGTATTCGAATTTGGGCTCACCTGCGTCCTGCTCGGGTACGCGGGTTACCTCTTCATCGGCTGGGACACCCAGTTTTGGATCAACAGTTGCTTGGCTCATCGGATATCTTTCTGGAGATTCTGGCGATGCGTGTATCGACTTTCAGCGGAGCTGCATGGCCATTTGAACCACGCGACTCCTCAGACCAACGCAGCAAGCTCCCCGCGGAGGAAGCGGACCGGTCGGTGGAAAGTGACACCGCAGTAGCAACAGGGAAGTATAACTGCTCGCCACGGTTTGCGGTACGGTACAGATTCCGGCCAACTGTGGCAAACCGAACTCTTGACGCGCTGTTCGGACCGTTTCCGCAAAGCACAAAATCACCCGTAAGAGCAATGTTTCAAAGGACTTACGGTATCCACAAGGCGGCTCTTTTACCGCAGAGCGTGGATTGACTCATTCGCTGCGGTGGATAAACTCCCAGACATGTGATCTCCGGTTATCGGACAAACCGTCAGGAGAGTCGGTTTGCGTGTCACGCCAAGGCCCACCCGCTGCCCCGCGTTTGCCCTGCAGGGTAACCCTCTGTGACTGCAGTCGAAAGGAATCCTGATGTCGCTCGTGCAATCCGAAGAAGTCCTCGTCATCCCGACAACGCTCTTGCATCAGCTGGGCTATTTTCAGGGGTTTTCTCCAGACATCGACCGCTACCTGGGCGAACTCTTGCAACCGGAAAATACAAGCTACCGCCGACGCGGTGAAATGGAATCGGATCCCAACTTCAAACAGTTGATTCCCTACGTACTCTTCCGTTATCGGGATGCGCAGGGCCAAGAGTCTATTTTCCGCTACACCCGTGGCAAAGGCCAAGGCGAGCAGCGGCTGCACCAGAAACACAGCGTGGGGATCGGCGGCCACATTTCCTCGATTGATGCGACCGAAACCAATCCTTATGAGGAGGGCATGCGACGGGAACTTGAGGAAGAGGTTTCGATCAACACCCGTTATGAGGCGCGTTGCGTCGGCTTGATCAACGACGATGAGACCGACGTCGGCAAAGTGCATCTGGGTGTCGTGCACATCTTTGATGTCGCTACGCCAGATATCGAACCGCGCGAAGAAGAGATCATGAATACAGGATTTATTCCGGTCAAAGAGCTGTTGGAGGATCTGGAAGGATTTGAGTCATGGTCGCGCATCTGCCTGTCCGCATTGTTCAATTCGTCTGAGGGTCAATAACGTTAAGCCCGCTGCAGCGTTCTTGAACCGACACAAGGCCTGCAATCACAACGCGTCTCGGGAAAACCAGAACGCCGCCCGTCGCGCTGGCGTCTTTTCTGCGGTACCCATGTATGGTCAATACTCCAGTCTACATGGACAATCATGCGACGACGCGCGTCGATCCCCGTGTCGTCGACGCGATGCTGCCGCTGTTTGACCAGGCCTTCGGAAACGCGGGCAGCACGAGTCACAGTTTCGGCTGGACAGCTGCCGAGACGGTCGACGCCGCACGGCGTTCGATCGCCCAGCAAATTGGTGCCAGCGAGCGCGAAATTGTGTTTACCAGCGGCGCCACCGAAAGTAACAACCTGGCGATTCGGGGTGTTGTGGAGCGGCAAGCAGGCCAGCGCAAGACAGGGCAGGGGGGACACATCCTCAGCGTTGTCACCGAACACAAAGCGGTCCTCGATCCCTTGCACCGCGCGGCGCGGCGCGGCTGCGACCTGACACTGCTGGAGGTAGCGGATCAGACTGCCGACTGTCCTGGCCAAATTGATCTCAACCAGTTTTCAGATGCCTTGCGCGACGACACGGTCTTGGTGTCGGTCATGCTCGCCAACAACGAAATCGGTGTCCTGCAGCCCATTGCCGAAATCTGTGAAATCTGTAAACAAAAAGAAATTCTGGTACATACCGACGCCACGCAAGCTGTTGGTCGTATCGCGCTAGATGCCGCTGCCTTGCAAGTCGATCTGATGAGTTTTTCCGGCCACAAGATATACGGTCCCAAAGGCGTCGGTGCGCTGTACGTTCGGCGCGGTGCGCCGCGTGTCCGGCTGGCTGCCCAGATCGACGGCGGTGGGCAAGAAAACGGGCGGCGCAGTGGTACCCTGAACGTCCCTGGGATCGTCGGATTGGCAACCGCATTACAGCTGTGCAACGAGGAACTGTCTGCAGAAACGAGCCGCTTGTTGGCGGACCGAAATCGCCTCTTCCACGGACTGTCCGATGCCCTCGATGACGTCGCACTCAATGGCCCAACGCTTGACAGCCCCACGACGCGACTGTCCGGAAACCTGAACTGCAGCTTTGCCGGCGTGGATGGCGAAGCGCTGATGATGAGCATGCGCGACCTGGCGGTCTCCAGTGGCAGCGCTTGCACGTCGACCAATCCCGAACCAAGCCACGTGCTGCGGGCATTAGGACTCAGCGACGATTTAACGCGCGCCAGTTTGAGATTTGGCCTGGGACGTTTCAATACCAGCGCCGAAGTAGATTTTGCTATACAGATTGTCTCCGAAACCGTCGACAGGTTGCGCCAGATGCGCAGCTTAACTTGAACGGATCACAGCGTATTGACCATGAGTATCCTCGACACCATTGTGGCCACAAAACGCGAGCAGATTGCTGCTGCCAAAGTGGAACGCCCCGAGTCCTTGCTCCGAGACCTGATTCGGGAAGTGCCACCAACACGCGATTTTTTTCAGGCCTTGGCGACACCCGGGCCCATCCGGTTGATCGCAGAAGTCAAGAAAGCGAGTCCCTCCAAAGGACTTATTCGCGAGGATTTTGATCCTGCTGAAATCGCTCAGGCGTATGCACAAAACGGCGCGACCTGTATTAGTGTGCTGACGGACGCAGCCTACTTCCAGGGGAGTCTGGAAGACCTGCAGACCGTCCGGCGCAGCGTCGACCTGCCCTTACTGCGAAAAGACTTCATCCTCGATCGGTACCAGTTGCTGGAAGCTCGTGCCTGCGGCGCTGATGCAGTGCTGCTGATCGCCGAGTGCCTTGATGACTGTGCGTTGCGAGGCCTTCATCAGGCGGCACTCGAATTGGGCCTGACACCGCTGGTTGAATTCTACGAAGTGGCGAATGCACCGCGCGTCCTGGCAGCCGGCGCCACACTGATCGGCGTCAACAATCGCAACCTGCACACCTTTCAAACCGACCTGGACCACACCCTTTCGATGCGTTCCCAGATTCCACCTGAGTGCCTGCTGGTCGGAGAAAGCGGGATTCATACCCGCGACGACGTGTTGCGGCTCGAGCAGGCTGGAGTCGATGCCATCCTCGTTGGTGAACGCCTGATGGCGAGCCCCGACATCCCTGCCGCCGTTCGCTGTTTACTGGGCACCAGCAACGACGCGTAATCACCGCAAACCAGTACTACGCAGGTGAGCGACAACGGCCAATCAGGCAAACCGGCACAAACCGCGCGCCGTCCAAAATCGGTAAACGCGTGTTGAATCGCCAGCCGATGAACTAAGATGGAGAAACACCAGACTGACGGATGCCAGGTGCTGGCTTGCACGATGCGCTTGCGGGACAATGGATCCTGCGCCAACCGGGGATCCTGCGGAAACCGGGCCGGTCCCAGATGACGTGGTCCAAGATCAACTTCCACAACTGGAGTGAGTGCCATGTCTGCTATTGAGTCCATTGCCACAATCAACAGTTTGATACGCACACTCCTGATATTGGCCGTGGTCGGCGGGGCGAGCATGATAGGCTGGGAAACCTACCAGAGCATGCACGAACGTAAGGGCCAGCAGCAAGAGCTACGCGAGGCGCGAACGCGTTTGAAGGACACCAACGACCAACTCGACTCCACCCAGAAAGAACTCGAATCCGTCCAAGCAAACCTCAGCCTGCGGACCGCGGAAATCAGCACACTGAAGGACCAAGTGCGGGAACAGGAGCTGCGTTACCGACGTCTCGACACCGCCATGCGTTTGCTCAAAGTCGATCGTCGCGCAGCGCGGCTGACAGTACTCAACCAAGAACAGGATACGGAAAGCGACTCGGTGATCTCGGAAATTGAATTCGTAGAAATCGATGACCGCGGAGAAGAGGTTGCTGAGACCAAACGCCAGTTCTTGATCCAGGGTGATTTAGTCTACATCGATAGCTGGATCGTCAAGTTCGAGGACAAGTACGTCGAACAGTCCGACCTGCATCGCTCTACCTCACTGGTCCTGTTCAAGAGAATCTTTGGTGAAAAGCAGAAGCCCATCGATGGGTTTGTCCTGGACCAGGAAGGGGTAGCGCCACGTGTCTACCGCCGTGACGAAAAATCCAACGACCTGGAGTCCAAAGTGTTCGGTGACTTCTGGGACGTCGCCAATGATACGAAAAAACAGAATGCGCTGGGAATTCGCGCGGCCCACGGCACCGCAGATTACATCAAAGTCGAAGCGGAAAAATCGTACCGGGTGGAGATCCGTGCCTCGGGAGATGTCACGATTGTCCCTGAACCTGCGACACCGCCAACGAATGCGCCCACCGGTTAAATCCCCGGAATCGTTGTTAGCAGGCCGGAATCGTTGTTAGCAGGCCGGAATCGTTGTTAGCAGGAATGCGCAGCGGCCGTACTGGCACGCGTGATCGACTGCATGCAGCAGGTCCGATCCAACCAGCTAAAACAGCTCCGGCGTCGGCTGGTGACCGAGTTCCTCAATTCGTTGGCGATCTTCGTCTGCCATTGAGCTCGCCTTGAGGCGCGACGCAACCAGCAAGCGATGGTAGCGAATCGTTGCCAGTGAACGGCAAAAAGAACGGCGTTCCCGCTCTAACTGCCGCAAATCAGTTTCCTTGCCCCGTTGAATCGATAGCCACTCGCTGGCAACCGATTCACCAATCTGCACCGCCAAACGAACGTCCTGAAAAGCGGCCGCATATTCCTCGCGCTGGTAGTACAAAAAACCCCGCGTATCGATGACCATGGCATAAAGGCGCATCGTTTCAACCAGATCCTGCTTCGTCGGCAGGGACTGCTTTTCCCATACTTCAACACTGCTCTCCAACTCGTCTGCCAGGCGTGTCTCCACGCTGTCTGTCAGGCTTTGCTTGTCCGCCAATT
>CAZITS010000239.1:0-390 GCA_964542185.1 uncultured Pirellulaceae bacterium | reverse complement strand
AGCCGATCCCGCAGCTGACCGACCTGCTTGCGCACCACCAGCAAGCGATAATACAGCACCCGAGCGAGACTTTTCTGCAAATCTCGAATGCGGCTGCGGATGTCATCCTGATTCACCAGACTCTCCGCACTCTCTAGAGCGGTCATCTGATTCTGCCGGCGATCTGCATAGATTTGCTCTGCGGCAGACAGCATTTTCAGTGCCAGCGGGTATTGTTCTTGCAAAAAACAGAGGTAGGCATAGTCCATGAAAATCCGCGACTGGCCACCCAACAATTGAATCGCTTCGGTAATTTGCGGCAGGGCCTCATCCAGCTCAAGCTGAGCCACTGCCCGAAAGTAGGCAACGCCATTCAAGACCTGCGCATTGCCCAGCGCACTCGTCGCAGCC
>CAZITS010000238.1:0-7702 GCA_964542185.1 uncultured Pirellulaceae bacterium | reverse complement strand
GTCGAACTTACCCTGTTCAGCAAATACACAATTTACAAGGACGAAGTTTGTCGCATCGGCACGAATTCACTTGTCACGGGTGATGCGGTTTTGGAGTTCATCAAGGCTACTGAAGATGAGTTGATTGCGAGAGGTTATGACGAGAACGAAAATCAGAAAATCGATGAGTCGGAGCAAAAGGCGGCACACGTACGATTAGTGTCTGGTGAACACCAGAAGGACGGAAAGGTCCAGGCTGACCCTTTCACTTCAATGGCCAACATCGCAGATCAAATTCCCCAAACACTTGAGTCGATTGAAACGACAGCGGCAGATATTTCGCGGTTGGCACAGGGCCTCACGGATGTGGTTGCTGGCAACGAAAACCGTCTTGAGAGTATTCTGACACAGGCCGATGAGGCACTGGTTGCCTTGACGCGTACGATGCAACGCGTGGAAGAAATCGCTGGGGATCCAGAGATCCAGGCAAACTTGAAACGCACGTTGAGTGAGCTGCCGGCTTTTGTCGATCAGGGGAAACAGACATTCCGGGACGCACGTAACACGCTGGTTGAGATTGAGAGAGTAACCAAACAGGCGGAAGAGAACCTGGAGAATCTTAAGGGGTTCACAGATCCACTCGGCGCTCGAGGATCAGAAATGGTTGCGGATGCGGCTGCGACCCTTGCCAATATCCAGGATATGACGCAAGAGCTGAAATTGATGAGTGAACGTGTACAAAGTAGCCGAGGTACACTTGGATTGTTGATCAAAGACCCAGAGTTATACCAGCGGCTGAATAGCGCCGCTGCGAACCTGGAGCGTTTAACAGTCCAGTTGGGCCCTATCTTGCGAGACGTTCATGTGCTCACGGATAAGCTGGCACGTGACCCCGGGGGCCAGTTGCTAAAACGTATGTTGGACCCGACACCTGTCGGGGCGGGCAGCAAGCTGCCTCGTGGATACTAGGCTCCAGCGCTGGGGGACTCGCCGCAGGACGTGTGGCGTACGCGGTGCTAACGGGAATAGGTCGACCGCGGTGAGTTGATCGCTTGAGGAGGTGCGTTGACAGAGGTGGTACCGGGGCCAGAAGACGCCGTTGTATTTGGTACCAGGGGCGTAAAATGTCCATTGCGAGCATTGGATCTTAGTGCTTCGGCCCGTTCTCGTAACTGTTCATTCGTGACGTTGGGTTGTGGTAACAGCTGGTAGTCCAACACATGTTCATCACGGAGTTTTCCAGGCCAGAGGTTTTCCGAGATAAAGTCAACGGGAGGAACTTGATACCAGGGGGGAGAAAAACGATGTTGAATGGTTTCGGTGCGAAACCGGTCTTTCATCACCTTGATGGTTCGAACCCCGTAGTAAGTGAAGTCCGTCGATACCGGGCTCGTACCGATCAGTTGATCATCAACATAGACGGTCGCGCCTGGGGGCGTTGTACGAATTGTCATCCGTCTGCGGACACAGCCACTTGAAGTGGCTGACAACAACAGCAGGAACAAGGCGAAATTACGGCACATTAGGAAACTGCGGAGCATAAGCAAGTCTGGCCGGCATTGTGCATCGCTTCATGAAGCGGGGCGAGTATAGTGAGACACGAATCGTAGTGATAGGTGGATTGTGGCGAGCGGCCACCAGGGACGCGGCTGGCTGACCGCGTTCGTGTCACCGGCAGAGTTACAATTCCGGAGTAATTAGAGTCTTGGATTCAGGGGGACGCTGGCAGATGTGTACAATACAGACACCAGTAAGCTCGTTTAAGATGGTATTTGTCGACGGCAGGCCAGCGTGCCAGATCCTCGTTAAATCCTGTAGAATGTGGCGTGCACTAGCCAGGAAAAAGTGATTTCACGGACAACCGGATTGCAAGCGATTGCTCAGGTAGCGTAGTAGAGTATGGCAGAACAAACAGGCAGTTGGCAGGGTTGCTTGCATTACGCCGCTATCAGCGACGTGGGGCGACGTCGCGCCAATAATCAGGATGCATTCAAGCTGGTTCCGTCAGAGGTCGACGACTGGACTCCGCGAGGGCATGTGTTCATCGTCGCGGATGGCATGGGTGCTCATGCCGCCGGGGAATTGGCAAGCAAAATGGCGGTGGATGCCATTTCGCACCACTATCACAAGTTCGGAAAGTTGTCGCCTCCCGAAGCTCTCAATGAAGCTGTTTTGGAGGCGAACAAGGAGATTTATGATCGCGGGCAGGAAAACGTGGATTTCCACAATATGGGAACCACTGCAAGCATTTTGGTGGTACTGCCGCAGGGGGCTTTAGTCGGCCATGTTGGTGACAGTCGCGTCTACAGGGTGCGCGGTAGCCGACTGGATCAATTGACGTTCGACCACAGCCTTGTCTGGGAATTACGGAAGCATGGACAGATCTCCGCAAATGCAGAGCAGTTCACTTCCATTCCCAAGAATGTCATTACTCGTTCCCTCGGACCTAATCAGGCAGTGGAAGTTGATATCGAAGGTCCGGACCCGATCGCGGTGGGTGACACCTACTTGCTTTGTAGTGATGGTTTAACGGGTCGAGTATCGGATGAGGAGTTGGGCCCCATCTTGAGTAGTATGTCGCCTTTGGAAGCGGCTCATCTTCTTGTTGACCTGGCAAATCTGCGTGGCGGTCCGGACAATATTACGGTGGTCGTTGTGCAGGTTACCGGGGAGCAGGTGGTAACGGGTGTTGGAGACTCTACGCCGTTAGTTATTGGCGGTGCCCAGCGCGAGTCCGAGGTTCCGTTGTTGGCCTGGGTTGCAGGGGGGGTCTGCTTCTTGTCTGCGATTGCGATGTTTATTCTTGGCCAGTCCTATCTGGCGATCGCTTCATTAGCTGTCGGTGTTGGGTCGTTGCTCGCCGGGATTGGGTGGAAGCTAAGCAGGCAGTCAGGCGGCACGTCGTTGGCTCCTGGTTTGCGGTTGGGCAACGGACCACATGTTTCGATCGATTGTCCTGCTGCCGACAAGTTTACCGACAAGCTCGCGAAGATTGTTGAGGAATTGCGCGAGGCCGCGATTGAAAATGAATGGGCGGTAGATTGGACAGTGCTTGATGGTCACTGTGAGCAGGCAGTGCGTGCGGCGAGTGCCCGCGAGCATCGGGATTCGATCAAATCCTATGGGTTGGCGATTCACGCGATGATTACAGAGTTACATCGCCTGGGCGTTCAATAGCCGGAAGCAAAGACCGTCGCGGTTTTTCTACAGCGTTTGTCTGGCCCAACGTCCGGTTTGGCAACGCTGCCTGAGTTGCGAGGTCTGGGGGAGATTCTTCTCAGACTTTCCAATGAGATACCTCACCCGAGTCGTTTCAAGCTGCTTTGTGAAAGACAGTTTGTTGTGGTTTTTGGCAACGTTGAAGAATGTGATTCAGCCGGTAGTTTGTAGCCAGGCGGGCAGAATGTTGTCGATAGAGCGTTCGACAGCGGTCTTTGACGTATTCCCAGCGTAGGTGGTACGTCAGATTGTTGTAGCGGTTCATTGCTGTTCGGACGCACTGGTAGCTGCTTTGGTCGAGTGTCAATGTTTCCTGGTCGGTACGTTCCAACAAGATCATTAGGTTCTTGTCTGATGATCGAGAGAGCGCCTGTTTAACGCGAAAGCCACATTTTCGCGCCAGCATGGCCAGAGTTGATCCGGTGAAATTGTAGATGTGTGCGAAATGGAAGAGCCGACCCGGTCTCGAATGAGGTGCTTCCAGGTTGGGGACTTCGATATAAGCGAGCCCTCCGGGATTGAGAAGCTTTCTTATCGTTTGGAATGCTTGGACGGGTTCATTAAGATGCTCCAGGACATGTACCATTAACACGATGTCATACTGCCGATCGAGGCTCAGGTCCTGGAAGAATTGGTTGGAAATGTTGGCTTGTAGCTGAGTTTGTGCGTATTGCTGGAACCCGCATCCTGGTTCGATTCCCGATGCTTCCAGTCCTGCCAATTCAAATTGTTTGACGTTGCATCCTATGCCCGCGCCAATCTCAAAGAGGGTATCGTAGCCATGGGTGTGTGTGGAGAGCCGAGTTGCCAGTTCTCCCCCACGTTTCCACTCTCGTAATACACGACGACCTGATGGTTGGAATTCTCCGTGGTAATCTTGTCGGTATTCTTTCGCGTAGTATTCGGCGAGTTCATCATCACTAGGAATTGACTCGTGGGAGACCAGGCCGCAATGCATGCAAATGACAGTTGTCAGTGGTTGGGCGTTGCGATCGTGATGGGAGAGAATTTCGTAGTTGGTCTGCTCGCATAAAACGCATGGGGCTCGCCGTTCCGACCTGGGCAAGGGAGTCAAGTGTTGGGATTTCATTTGTAGCTCGTGAAATGCTTGATTGACTGCAAGCGAAATTGCAGAGCATCAGATCGATGAGGGCTGGGCAGCGGCAGACGGTCACTACTTGTGACCTTGCATCGAGTGCTTTGTGTTTGGGCGTGTTTTAGTGAGATTGTGGCGATCGAAGCGTATCGATTTGCCGGTCGACCGTCAATTGGTATTGCGGCTGGTCTGGGGGCCAGAAAAGTCTCGTTCCCAGATCCGCGGAAAAGTGCTAGATTTCACCGCTGGTAAATCACGCTATGACCGACACGGATTGGAACACCGCCACAATCGAGTGATTGTCCTGCGTATTGATTAAACGGGGCGACTGGTGAGCATGGTATTCACATTTGACGCCATTCCCGCAGGGACAGGTTGTCCGCCTGGTTTGTTGGTTCTGCTAACACGCATCTTGCAATATGGGATTTACTGTGACAACGAATCCTGGCGTGGATGGAAACCAGCAAGTGTGCCGAAGTCTGATATAGTGAGCTGATCGATGCAGCGGCTCACACGTTACATTGTCTTTGAACTTCTACGAGTGTTTTTAGTCGCGCTCGTAGCGCTGACTTTGTTGCTTTTGCTGGGTGTGCTAGGCCAAGAGGCCATTCGCCAGGGACTGGGTCCCGTGCCCCTGTTGCGGATGATTCCCTATGTTGTTCCCATTGCGTTGCGATTTGCCGTTCCGGCGACGGTTCTGTTTGCAGTTTGTAGCGTCTTTGGACGTATTTCTTCTGAAAACGAAGTGGTGGCACTGAAGTCCTTGGGGATCTCTCCCTGGACGATGGTTTGGCCAGCATTGGTCCTGGCGTTTCTCTTGAGTTTGTTAACCGTCGCGATTAATGATGTAGCCGTTTCCTGGGGTAAGCTGGGAGTCCAGCGTGTTGTGTTGCAATCTGTCGAACATATTGCCTACAGCATGTTGCGAACGGGCAGGTCGTATCGACGCCCGAAATTTTCGATCAGTGTACGCCGGGTTGAGGGTCGACGGCTCATTCAACCGACGCTGGTCTTTCACACGTCAGCAGAGGAGTCGGCTGGACCCATTACGTTTACGGCAGATGAGGCAGAATTGCGATTTGACCGTGAGGGAAATACTTTGAGATTTCACATGGTCAATGGCGAACTGGAAGGTGAAAATGTTACCGGTATTTTGCGAGATGAAATTGTTGAAATTCCGTCACCGCTGAATGACCTGACAGGTGGTCCAGGTGATTACTCGCTCCGTGAGATCCCACGTCAGGCAAAACTTCAACGGGAGATTATCGAACGCCTGGAACAAGAATTGGCCGTTGACGCAGCCTTTGCGATGACCACAGGAGATTTTCAGGCGCTGCAGAGCAACGAATTCAAGCACAAGCGAGGACAGATTGCGTCTGCAACGACAAAGTGGCACCGATTGCAAACCGAACCTTGGCGGCGCTGGGCGAATGGATTCAGCTGTTTGTTTTTTGTAATGGTAGGCGTGCCGTTGGCAACACGATTTCGCACGGCGGATTTTTGGGCGACATTTGCAGGTTGTTTCTTGCCTATTCTGGCAGTCTACTATCCGCTCTTGATGTATGGAACAGATCGAGCCAAGGTAGGGCAGTTGCCACCTTACAGTGTGTGGTTAAGCAATCTCGTGTTGTGTGTTGTTGGCATATGCTTGCTGTTGCGTATGCGGCGCCATTGACCCAGGGCTTGACTAACGCCGGCGGTTACGTCGGCCGTGATCTAAGTGGCCATCAACAATAGACGCCAGGTGATAACAGTCACTCCGACTGGAATGCACCACCACGCAAACCAGGCTAAACGCCCGGATTGCAGCCACGTTAGCAACCAGCGCAGTGCAACTGTTCCCACAGTGAATGCCAGAATTGCACCGAGTACCAAATAGAACAGCGGCGTGCTTGTTGGAGAAGCTTGCAATAGATCCTTGGCTTCAAGTAATCCGGCCCCTGCAATTGCGGGAATTGCGAGAAGAAACGAAAATTCTGCACTCGTCTGGCGCTTGACTCCGAGAAACAACGCCACCGAAATCGTCGTACCACTACGGGAGAGGCCTGGAAGTATTGCGAGCGCTTGGCCAATTCCGATGAGGATGGCATTTCGATACGTCAAGGTGTTAAGGCTCTGATCTCCCTCGCGAACTCTTGATGTACAAACAAGCAAACCGCCGGTTCCGATCAGCAGAGCGCCAGCTAATAATGGTGCGGTTAGCGCATCCTCCAGGAAGAGTTTCAAAGGCAAGCCGACGATCACGGCAGGTAGAGTACCTGTGACTACGAGTGCCAGCGTTCGCCGGTCTGATTTGAGTAGCGTCAGGATGCGTTTTCGATAGAAGACCAGAATAGTCAGTAGTGTGCCCACGTGAAGTACGACGTTAATTGCTGTCAGGTTGAGAGTGGGGTCGGTCTCGTCCAGCAAAACAGAGGCGAGAATAACGAGATGCCCGCTTGAACTAACAGGCAGGAACTCAGTAATTCCCTGCAAGATCGCCAGGATCAGTAACTGCCAAAGTTCCAACGCTGTAATTTCCTTGGTGGAAATGTGCAATGGTGTGAAGGCGACGAATCGGGTTGTTCAAGTCGGTAGGCACCGAGTGGTCAGTGCAACCTTTTCCGCTATCCTTGCGCGCGTATTTGAGAAACGCCTGGCAGAGGATGTGCGACTTGTACTGGCAGCGGTAATGGAGGCCACTATGCGGTCAGCGGAGACAGCTGCAACGCGGCTGTCGTACTAGCAAGTGTCCGGAAATGTATCGCCGTACGGCCCCTCCCCCCGGTTTGTCATATCAGAAGTATGGTGCGTTACCGGCGTGTCTGTTCCGGATTTGCTACCACCCTTTTGTTTTCTGTTTCCGGCGAGGCAGACGCTGATTCTGGTGTAATGGGGTCCGGTTCGCTGCCATCGGGCGTCATGAGACCGGCTGCTTCTGGCGATTCGTATCCGAAATCAAAGTCGCCATCGGTTTCGATAGCAAGGTCAAGGTCTGTCTCAATGACGGGAGCTGCCATTTCCAGGTCTACCTCTCCTCCCATTCGTTCTTGCCAGATCCAGGCTCCTGCACCCAAGATGGCGACGCCACAAAGCAGGCCAACTACTGTCCCCAGGGCCGCTGCAAAAGCTCGGAAAAACCACCCCAGAAACCCCAGACGCTGTTGCTCAACCATGTGATGCTCCTTTTAAGTCCAAGATCCGACACCGCAAATCACCGCTCTGCGGGCGGTAGTTTGCGGAAAACGAGGATCTGGGCAAAGAGCAATTTTGCTTGTCCTCATAATGGGTGGCCTGATGCTGGTGTACCGCGGGCTGTTTTTTCGTCTTTATCCCCACGGATTTGGGGTCACGACCGTTGTCTGAGAGCGAGTCGAAAAAGGCCAACGGGGCGGCGTCAGAAATGCAAGATTTTGTACATTACAGAGA
>CAZITS010000237.1:0-7820 GCA_964542185.1 uncultured Pirellulaceae bacterium | reverse complement strand
CGCCGGCAATGATTGTGTTGCCCAGTACACGCAGGTTGCGACTGTTCCAGGGCAGGTCATGGCGTATGCCACCCGCCATGTACATGCTATGTCCGTGCGTCCCTTTCCCCTGATGCACCATCCTGTTGTTCTGGAACAGCCAGTCGTAGGCCGGGCCCCCGGCAAATCCGCCCGAGTTGAAGAACGTACATCCAACGATTTCGCTGTGACGTGAACTGTAACTGCCACCGCCTTGCTGGTGGGCATTCGCGTAATCACCCCCGATCCACAATCCCTGAATGCTTACATTATCAGCCAACGACCAGGTGGGACTGGTAAATTTCTCATCCGCCGAAATCACCACGCGGCCACTGCGAAAAGAGATATCCGCTGCTCGAAAGACGGTCTTTTTGTCCGGATTGGGACCCGCGGGTCCAAACCGACCGTCGAACACATAAAACCCAGGCAAGATCGTCACTACATCACCACCTTGAATCGTCTGGGCAGCATGCGTCAGCGTCTTCCACGGCCGTTCCGCGGTCCCTGCACTGGCATCATCACCCGTGGCCGCCACCCAGTACTGCTGGCCAGGCTGCTGAAACGGGTGTTCCGATGGCTGAAAACCGGCATAGGAGAACCCCCGCCCGGCAACTTCTTCTGCGCCAGCTGGAAGCCGCCCGCCCACAGCGGTCCCGACCAGGACCAATAAGGTCATAATGACGTTTTGCATAGCATCATCCTTTCATCACATTGAGCGTTTCGCAACGGCGATGCGGCCCTCGATCTGTTCTCCCAGACAGCCCCCAGCAGAAGCCCTCCTTGTACTGTATCGAGGTTTGAATCACCAACGAAAAAGTTGGCCAGATCCCGCACAGCGGCGCCATCAAGGTTGCCGATGACCGGCACAAAGACGGGCCAATCTCAATGCGTATCCTGCCTGGGTTGTTTACGCAATGATCTCGGTAATGGGATGGCCATGGTCAATCTCTAACCGTTTGCGACCGGGAATCTCCAGCCGCCGGGAATCGAGACCCAATTGGCGGAGAATGGTGGCGTGGATATCGGTCACGTAGTGGCGATGCTCCACGGCATGAAAGCCGATTTCATCGGTCGCACCGTGCACGACTCCCCGCTTGAGTCCACCACCAGCCAACCACACCGTAAAACCAAAGATATGATGGTCTCGTCCATCGGCACCTTGCGAACCGGGCGTACGGCCAAACTCGGTGGCAAACAACACTAGTGTTTCGTCCAGCATGCCGCGCCGATCGAGATCATGCAGCAACCCGGCAATAGGCTGATCGACGGCCAAAGCGTTCGTCGTGTGGTTCTTCCGCAATCCCCCGTGGGCGTCCCAGCGACCGGCCCCACCTGCACCATGCTGGATTTGAATAAACCGTACCCCGCGTTCCACCAGGCGCCGCGCCGCCAGTAACTGCATGCCAAAGTCTTTGCAGTGCGATTGGTCGATCCCGTACAGACTTTGGGTTGCCGCGGTCTCGGTGGAAAAATCAACGACTTCAGGCACCGAACGCTGCATACGAAACGCCAGTTCGTACGACGCGATGCGCGCCGTCAAGGCAGCGTCACCTGGATACTCAACAGCGCGCAAGCCATTGAGCTGTTGAATCAACTGTTTGCCAATCGTTTGTTCCGCTGCCGAAAATGCCCGTTCGGGTCGGCTAAAGTCGAGCGGGTTCTGCGGATCAATTCGCAGCGGAACGGCATCGTGAGCCGGCCCCAGGTAGTGCCCGTCACGTTTGTTCCAGTATTCACGCGGTCCGATCGAAACAAACTGCGGTAGATTGTCATTCAGCGATCCTAACCCGTAGTGGACCCAAGCACCGAGCGTCGGAAAGTCTCCGTCGTTCTGGTGGCGACCGGAGTGAAATTGTGTCTGCGCACCGTGATTGCTATCCGTCGTCCACAGCGATCGCACAATGGCTAATTTGTCCACATGGTGCGCAATGTGCGGAAACCAATCGCTGACTTCGATACCACTTTGGCCATGCTTGTTGAAACCGATCTGCAACGGATAAAGCTTGTTTCTCTGGTTGCCATTCCCATCGGGTACCACGAGTCGTTCGAGGGCCAGCTTGCCGGGGTCTTGGACCGCGGCAAACGGGGTCTCTGAGATCGTCTTGCCACTGTATTTCGTGAGCATCGGCTTGGGATCAAAGCTCTCCATGTGGCTCACACCACCATTCATGAACAGCCAGATCACGTTTTTCGCCTGGGCCGCAAAATGCGGCTTGCCGTCGGGTGGTACCCAGACGCTATCGTTGCTCATGCCATCGCGCTGGAGCATCGTGGCCAGCGCCATCCCCGCGCACCCCAGACCCATGTCAGCGAGAAAATGGCGGCGATTGTGCATCACGATCCCCCAGGCGATCTAACGCAAAGTGACAAAGTCATTGTGATTGATCAGTGCCCAAACGAAATTGGCCCGCGCTCGAGCGGGAGAACTGCCGGCCAGTCGGCTCCATTCGTCCAGCGCGTGGCGACTAGCGGCAATCTCCGATTCGCTCACCGTCACCCCCAGCAGAGTCGCGAACGCGCTGCGAATGAATCCCGGTTCGTCCTTCCCATCCTTGGAAAGCCGCTGTGCGATCGACTGCGCCGCGTCCAGCACGAGTCCACTATTGGTCAAGGCTAACGCCTGCTGTGGAACAACACTCTCTTCCCGTCGATAACACTCCTTGACCGACGCTTCGTCGAACGTCGTGAGAAACATATTGCGTTCGTTATTCGAGTGGAAGAAGTACAGGCTACGTCGTGGCGATTTGGCTTGCTGGGCACGCGCTACCGGCGGTCCGCCGATCGCGAAATCGAGGGTGCCTGCCATTGCCAGAATGGAGTCTCGCACCGTTTGTGATTCGAGCCGCCTGGGCATCCGTCGCCACCAGAACCGGTTATCACGATCCCGCGTAGCATTCGCCTGCGCTCCAGCCGCAGAGGAACTCATCCGGTAGGCGGCCGAGGTCACGATCAGCTGATGCAAGTGCTTCATGCTCCAGCCGTGGTCGATGAGCTCCGCAGCCAGCCAATCCAATAATTGGGGATGGGTCGGAGGGGTCCCTTTACGACCAAAATCAAACACCGTTGCCACCAGCGGTCGCCCCATATGGCGCGTCCAAATGTGATTGACCGCAACCCGCGCCGCCAGTGGGTTGCGACGGTCGGTAATCCAACGGGCCAGCGCCGAGCGGCGACCCGTGCTCTGCGACGGAAAGTTGACAGCAGGATCATCGCGGGTCGAATGGAAAAACCGGGTCGGTGTCCATACCGCACCTACAAAAGGTGTCAACTGGTCTGTTGGTTGAACCTGCTCGCCAACGGTGGATTCTGCCTTTGCCAGCGTCTTCTGCGCCGCCTGCAACGCCTTTTCAGCAACCTTCTTTTTATCGCCAGTAGCGCTCAGTACTGCGCGTCTGGCAACGAGCACAGCGTGTCGAGCTGTGGCCACGGCGGCCACTCTTTCGGCTTCAACTGCGGCGGCATGCCTGACCGGCCGATCCTTGGGATCCGCTTGCAGCGCCGCCGCCCGCCGTTCGGTGCTGGCCAAATGGGCGCGGGCCTGCGTCACTTTCGCCTGGGCAAGCTGCTGCCAGGAAGTCGCCGCGGCAACATCTGTCGTGGCCGGCAGCGCCCGCGGACCGGCAGCAGTTGGCGGCCGCAGTCGTTGCTCCGGAGCAAGGGGGACAACACGGACTTCATGAAAAGCAGCAACCGCATCAAACGTCGACAAATGCAGCATGCCATCTCGGCGGGCCAGCGGCGTGCGGCAGGCAATCACAGGTTGACCATTGAGGGCGACATTAATCAAAGTTCCACGAACTCGGACTCGCAACGTATGCGCACGATTCAAGGGAATCGGCAGCTCGCGCACTGCCGGCGCAGATGGATAATGCCACTGCCCACCATCGTTGTAAGCAGCGTGTATTTTCGGACGCGTCTGGTGTCCGCTGACGTAGACATTTTGTTCATGGTAGTCAGGCTCGCTATCACGGGTCGGATCCCCTGAGGCCGCATCAAACCCGACGCCCACACTGCGCCACCGACGGCCACCGCGAATCGTAAAACGCAATGTCACTTCAAAATCACGCGGTGGACGGGCAATCAACCTTAATACGGATCGCTTTGCGCCATCCTGCTGTTGCTCAAGCTGCCCTGCCTGATGTACCCACTGGCCACCAAAAAGCCGCCAGCGTTTCTTGTTGAACGCAGTGAACGGCTCCTCCACGACCGACTCGACCTGGCCGGATGGCGAGGAGGTAGCTTCTCGCCTGGTCGCGGCCAGCGCCAGCTTCTTTGCCTCAGCTAACTGCTGGTTGGCAGTTTTTAAATCCGCTTCGGCAGCGGCCAGGGAAGTTCGAGCCGCCTCGGTGTAAGCGGCGGCCACCCAGGGTCGTCTACCCGGTTGCCAGGCTTCCGCTGGCAGGACAACCGGTTTGATCTTCAACATCTCCAAATCGAATATCTGGGGCACACCCGGCAGGATCACCCGTGATTTATCAGGGTTCTTTTCATTGCCGCGAATGTAGACATAGGTCGGATCCTCCGGCAGCCCATCAAACACACGTGGAATCCCGTCTTTGGCCACGTCCGGTTCCCCAGGAACCACATCGAGCCGTACATGATACGGTTCAAAAAATGCCCGCATGCGATAGAAATCTGTTTGCGCAATCGGATCGTATTTGTGGTCGTGGCACTTGGCACAATTGATCGTTAATCCCAGCAAGCCCTTGCTGACATGCTCGACCGTCTCTTCCATCCACTGAGGCCGATTAAACAGAAAATAATTGCGGGCCAGAAATCCGGTCGCCCGCAGCTTGCCCAGGTCGTTCGGATGCGATTCGTCCGCTGCCAGCATCAATCGCACCATCTCGTCATACGGCGTGTCAGCGTTCAGTGACTCGATAATCCAGTCGCGCCAGTGCCAAATATGCTTCTGGCTGTTGCGGAGCTGAGCACCGAGTCCCCACCAATCACTGTACCTCCAGATGTCCATCCAGTGCCGCGCCCATCGTTCGCCATGGCGTGGGTCATTGAGAAGCCTTGCTACGGCCCGCTCGTACCAATCCACCGAAACGTCGTTCGCCAATGCGGCGATTTCCTGATCAGAGGGCGGAATCCCAATCAAGTCGATGTAGAGACGGCGGAACAGGAGTAGGCGCGCCGCGGCGGGCTGCGGAGTGAGTTTCTGATCCTGATGATGGCCCGCGAGAAAAGAATCGATGGGATTCCGGGACCATCCCACACCTGTATTTGCGGGGACCGCCGGACGGGCAATCGGCTGAAACGCCCAATGTTCCCGGGGATCAGACGGGATCGGCTCATCCGGTGCCAGGGCTCCCTGGTCAATCCACGCGCGAATCAGTGCCACTTCATCTTTCGTCAACGGCAAGCCATCCGACGCAGGTGGCATGCGTCCCTCACCCGTTGATGTAATCCGTCTCAGCAACTCGCTGTCGACGGCGCGCCCGGGTACGACCACACGACCACCATCGCCACCCCGCAACATCAATGCGCGGGTTTCCAGGCGCAACCCCGAACGCTGCTTCAGCGCGCCGTGGCAGGTATAACATTTGGTTGCCAGCAGTGGCTTGATCTGCGTCAGGTAATCGACGGCGCGGCGCGGCGTGCGCGCCGCGACTTCGGCAGCGGCCAGCAACACAACCAACGGCAACAAGGCCGCAGCAAGGCTACTGCGTGTTAGAAGAAATCCGTACATGTCACCATTCTACGAAGAAATGCGTTCGAAGTATGGACAAGCGACCAGACAACAATGTGCCCCGCGGCCTTGTCTTCCCTCTCAGTCCCTGCACATGCACGATTCCCTCAACCGGGGAAAGCCACACTTCCTCCTGGGAAGATGCAGAATATCCTGTCAGGACAACAAGTTGCAAGTTTTCGTCGTGGCCTGGTTTTCGTCGTGGCCCGGTGTTCTGTGCAGTCTGGTGCCACGCGTCGATCGGTTCACTCGATACGATCCCAACGGCTGGGATTGATCCCCGGGGCAACACTGGCCAGATTCGGGGGTACATTCGGCGCATCGTACATCCAAGTCCGAGTGTTGCGATCACGGAGTATTTCGCGGACCGGCGGTGGGACCGCCGCGAGCTGGTCTGCTGGCCAGGGGTCAACCGTTTCGCAGGGTCCCGCCCAGGTAGGCCGATAAGCCAGCCCCAGCAGCTCCCGGGCGTAGTCACCATGATTCGCGTAGTTACCGTGTACCACATTGTGTGAAATCAACACCGCATCACCCGCGCGGCAGGTAACCATCACTTGCTCGGGATGCTCCCTATAGCGCAAGTAGGGGTTGGCATCGTTATGAAAACTGAGATGCGAACGAGGTACCACGCGGAACGGGGCAGCGGTCGGTGTCAGATCCTGCAGGTAGTAAAGGACCCGGATCAGTTTGGGGCAGCTTTGCTCCGCGCCAAAGATCGCAGTACCCCAAGGCTGTCCATCACAATGAAGATTGATGGCCGGACACCCTGCCTCGCTGCGTGAATAATCGTACGTCATCAAAATAGGCAAATCGCCAAATAGCGTGCTCAAAAACTCGATCGCAGGTGGATGGGCGATCAAGTCGGTAATTGCACCACCAGCCCATTGAATGTCGTTGTGGACTTGTTTCTTGTCGGTGTAATCCGCACCGAAGGTCGGTATCTCTGAAAGCGCGCCGCGCAATTCCGCAACAAGTTCCGCGGACAACAGTCCGGGCAGCACAACATACCCCTCCACTTCCAAGTGACGGATTCGTTCCCCGAGTCCCAAGTCTCCCCAGGAGGTCTCCACAATGCGGTCTTTGAGCGTCACGTACCACTCCCATCCGTCTATTGAGCAGGCAACCGTGGTGTCGCTGTGATCTGCAGAATATGGAATCCGACAGAACCAGGCAGCGATCTAATCCGTCCACGCAGTTAATGGCGATCCGCAACAGAATAGATAGAATGGAAACGCCATACAACGACCGAACCTGGCGTGCTCACGAAAGATTTATTCCGACATGCGACGCGGACATTGCATCATTCGCTGGCTGAATCCAGCCTGTTTCCGTCCGCCCCTCTGCCGACAGGCTGGTGGAGTCGCTCAATTTCTCGTCCCGCCGATCATGCTTTTTCTGTTCGTCTCCTCAAGCCTGCCTGCCGACCCGTTACCTTTTCCCAGAGCGCAATTCGTTGTCAAAACTCGGCTGTTCATCAAGCATACGGCCATCCGTGAATTTCATGGTCCGGATTGCATTCAGTTGGCCAACGGCGACATTCTGATGGCCGCATCGTGGGGTCGGCCACGTGGCGACTTCAAACAATTCGCTGCAAAATATCCGGTACCACAGCTCTACCGCAGCCAAGACAATGGTCGTACATGGCGCGAACAGGGTCGGATGAAGATGAAGTGGAATCTGCCTGGAATGATTAGTGATGGCGGTGTGAGCTTCCTGCGATTGCAGGATGGCCGACTGGCATTTCTCGCACATCGGCATGTTTCAGGATTGCATGGTGGCGGTTTGCCTGCGATCTCATTTTCAACAGACAATGGCCAGACATGGACCGCTGCCAGGTTGATCGGTGATCCCGAAGGCGTTTGGTACGTAATGAACGATCGGCTCCTGCAGACGAGTCGTGGTCAATTGATCGTTCCCGTAGCCCACATGCCCAAGGACACCGGGACCTATGAAGGTGACAAAAACCTGGGGCTGTGCTTCTTCAGCCACGACGGGGGGGCGACCTGGAAACGGTCACGCGTGCCAGCACGGCTCGATGATTTACGCGGCATGCAAGAGCCCTGTATTGCCGAAATTGAAGACCATCGGTTGCTGATGCTGGCGCGTA
>CAZITS010000236.1:0-7829 GCA_964542185.1 uncultured Pirellulaceae bacterium | reverse complement strand
CAGTCCGCATTCCCCTCCCGGTATCTGCCAGCTGGCCAAGGGGGAGAATCCCGAGCAGAGTGGCGCGGAGATGGCCTGTTTTGAAACGCCCAGTGGTGGCGCTGTGTTCGCCGCGGGGTCGATGTGCTGGACACTCGCGCTGCCGATCGACGAGGGAGTTTCGGCTGTGACGCGCAACGTGCTGGAGCGGTATCTCAGTTAACTGACAGAATGCGAGTCAGTGTTGATCCGAGGAGAGCCGATGACTGACGCAGGGAACCCGGGGAGAGTTGCGACGCATCTTGATGGGCAGTCGATGTTGGACGGCCGCGCGACGCGCGTGCGTTGGATCGTCTTGGCTCTGGTGTCCTTCGCCTCGGCAAGCGCGTATTTGACACGCTATTGCATCTCTGCAGCCAATACGACAATTCAACGGGACCTGGAATTTCACGACGAGCAGATGGGGGCGATCATGAGCGCCTTTGCTCTGGGCTATCTTTTTTGCCAGGTTCCCGGCGGCTGGTTAGGAAACCGTTTTGGAACACGCCTGGCGTTTGCCGGTATCAGTTTTTTGTGGTCACTATGCAATGTCTGGTCGGGTATCGTGTCGGCGTTCTACAACTTGTGGGCGTCTCGGTTTGCCCTGGGTGTGTTTCAGGCAGGTCTCACGCCCCTTTCCGGAAAAATTCTGCAGGACTGGATTCCGCTACAGCACCGCGGCAAGAGTAGTTCCTGGATCGGCGCGAGCATGTCACTGGGCGGCGCCTTTACGCTGTGGTTTACCGGTTGGTTACTGGACCGCGAGTACGGTTGGCGGGTGATCTTCAACGGCTATTCCCTGGTTGGCATCCTCTGGGCAGTGGGGTTTTACTGTTTTTTTCGGACGTTTCCACGGGAACATGCTGCTGTCAATGCGGCCGAATTGAAACTGATCGAGGCATCTGACGAGGCAGCGTTCAACTCAACCGATCAGGCGCCGTCGGCGCATTCGGCAGGTAATGGGGGTGCGAAGTCCGCCGACGGAGGTGCTGTGTTCTGGAATATGCTCAGTAGTTCTTCCATGTGGGCGCTGAGTATTCAGTCCTTTTTCCGGGCTGCGGGGTACGCATTTTTTGTGACCTGGTTTTTTGCCTTCCTGGAATACGCCTACGGCATTGGGAAATTGGAAGCCGGTTTCTACAACAGCCTGCCATTGATCGCGGTGGTCGTGGGCAGTCTTGTTGGCGGCCTGATCGTTGATTTCTTGTGGCGATCCACAAACAGCAAGTGGATCAGTCGCAGCGGCACGGCCAGCGCCGCGCTGTTTGTTTGTGCGTTTTTCACATTCGCATCGACGTGGACTGCAGAGGCGTGGCAATTGGCGATGGTCATCGCGATCGGGGCGTTTTTCTCAGGCATCGGCAGTCCGGCCGCCTGGGCGGCGACGATCGATATGGGTAGACGCCACACCGCGATTGTCATGGGGACCATGAACATGGCCGGCTGTCTTGCTGGTGTTGTGCTGCCGATTGTGCTGGGAAACTGGTTCGGTGAAATTCGCCAGTCTGGTGGTAGTTGGGATCCGGTGATCTACCTGCACGTGGTTTTTTATGTGTGTGGCGCGATCAGCTGGTTATTTGTCGATCCGAATGTGTCACTGGATACGGAGACTGTATGAGATGCCGCTGTGCGGAAACCCGTTTGCGGCAGCGTGGCCGTTGCGCTGACAGAAAGTCGTGCTGACGTAGAAGTGTTATCAAGGACATAGACAAAGACATAGACAAGGAGTGCGAAGGAAACTGATGCTGTTTGATACACATACGAACTTGATGTGGTATCCCGACCACCTGTCGGACGAGTTTGTCGAATTCGCCTGGGAGGCCAAGCGGGCCAAGATGAAGCTGTCGGATGATGTTTACTTTGCCGGCAGTGATGTGCAGGAGGCAAATGCCTTCGATTCCCGTCCCCAGCAGTTGCTGGAGGCGACCGCCGAAGCGGACCGGGTGATTGTGTTTGGGATCCAGGCTCCCTTTACCGGCATCACCGCCGATCAAGAGTTGATTGCGAAATTTGTGCAAGAGCACAGTGACCGGTTCATTGGCTGGTGCAGCGTCGATCCTAACGATGAGGCCTGCGTCGATCAGTTGGAGTATTACGTCAATGGGTTGGGGTTGCGGGGGCTTAAATGCTCGCCGATCTACCAGAACTGGGATCCGCAGGACCCGCGGCATTTGCCGCTGTTCAAGAAGGCCGAGTCACTAGGGATTCCAGTGAACATCCACCAGGGCACGTCCTTTGTACGACCTGGTCCACTCAAGTATGCCAATCCGATTCAACTTGAGGACATTGCCATCGCCTGTCCCGACCTGCGAATTGTGATTGCCCATATGGGACATCCCTGGGAAGACGAATGCGTGGTGCTGATTCGTAAACACCCGAATCTGTACACGAATATTTCCGCCCTGCACTACCGGCCTCTGCGGCACTACCAGGCGTTTATGTCCGCGATCGAGTACGGAGTCGAACACAAGTTGATCTTCGGATCCGATTTCCCCTCCGCGACTCCCGCCCAGGTGATTGCGGGTCAGCACAAGGTTAATCGTGTGGTCGAGGGAACTTCGCTGCCGCGGATTCCGGAAGAGATGATCCACAATATCATCTATGAAAACTGGAAGCGGCTGCTGCCGGAGTACGCCTGATGGAGCACAGGTCAACGGGGGCTTTCACGCCAGTGCTGGAACAGGGGCTGCACTTCGACAGGTAATTGGGTGTACACGTCGTCCGGCACCGACGGAACGCGGTTATCATCCTGGCCCGATTCTCTGCACATGCGACGGCGATCTGCCGAGTCCGGACGCAGGACCTCCAGGTTAAGCCACCAGGGTGCGTAGCGGATCGCCAGCGCGACGCGGGGTTCTTGTGTCTGGTTGGGGGCTGTGGCATGCCACAGCCGGCTATCCATCACCAGCACACTGCCCGGCTCGCCGGTAATCCGGATTTCTTCCGGCAGGGGGTGCTGTGCATCACAGCCAGTGTCAGCGGTGGGATTCGAAGAGCGGCGATGGCTGGCGGGAAGCACCAGCGTACCACCGTTTTCTTCGCTGAACGTGGAGAGCATCCAGAGCGTGGTGACGTGCATCCGCACGTCAGGGTACGGCGCGGGAATGTGACCGGCGTTGGTTTGGTTGAACGGCCAATCCGCATGCCAGCCACCTCGTTGATTCCCCGGCTCATTGACAATGGCCGAAGTACACGAGATTCGTAGATGCGCCCCGAGGAAGGCAGTCAGTAAGGCGGCGAGTTGCGATTCCAGCAGGTAGGGCGCGAAGCATCGAGTATGGTTGATCAGTCCGGGGACAAAACCGACCTGTGGCGGTGCCGATTCCGCGCGGTGTAAAGCGACAACGGCCTGCACTTCTTCGCGGATTGCGGTGACATTCTTCTGAGGAATGACGTCCGGCAGGATGCAGAATCCGTCACGGTCAAGTTGATCCAGGCCACGCGGACGCTGGGGTGATACCTGTGGCATAAGAGTTGGTTTATGAGCAGATGTGCCGGGTAAACGGCGCTCGCTAAGGACGAGCGGGTGTTGCCCAATGTATCGGTCGTGACCACTTTGGGGCAAATGGCTGTCGGTGCTCGCAGCCCGCTCGGGGCAGGGTTAGAATTGCCGGCGCGAGGTAAGTGCACCACTGGACAGGGAAAGCCGTAACCATGAACCGTTTGACGTTGGTAGTGCTCGTCGGGTTGGGATTTACAACTGGCACGTTGAGGGCAGACGTGACGTTGCCCTCGGTGATTGGCAATCGCATGGTGTTGCAGCGGGAGCAGGCAGTTCCTGTATGGGGTTGGGATGACCCGGAGACAGAGGTGACGGTCACCTTTGCGGGCCAAAGCGTCTCTGGAAAAACCGACTCGCAGGGCAAGTGGCTTGTCCATCTCGCTGCCTTGCCTGCGGGTGGACCACATCAGATGGTGATCCAAGGATCGAGCCGGGTGACGCTCGACGGAGTCCTCGTCGGAGAGGTTTGGCTCTGTTCTGGTCAGTCCAATATGGAGTGGACGGTGCAGCAGTCTTTGAATCCTGAGAAAGAGATCGCCGCAGGTACACACCCACGTATTCGACACATCAAGATTCCGCATCGCCCGGCAGCGACTCCGGCCGACAATGTGCCTTCCAGCGGATGGCAAGAGTGTACACCCAGAACCGTAAGTGCCTTTACAGCGGTTGGATATTATTTTGCGCGACATTTACAGGCTGAACTCGACGTACCGGTGGGCCTGATCGGCTCCAATTGGGGCGGGACTCGGATCGAACCCTGGACGCCGCCCGTTGGATTTCACCAGGTGCCGGCCTTGAAATCGATCACCGAGAAGCTGGCAGACTACCCGATCAGGAATGCGTCGGGTGCGATCGACCCGCAAAGTCCATTGGCACTCTACAACGGGATGATCCATCCGCTCTTGCCCTACGCGATCCGCGGTGCCTTGTGGTACCAAGGAGAGTCGAACAATGGCGAGGGCATGTTGTATCACGAAAAGATGAAGGCCCTGATTGCTGGTTGGCGTTCGGTTTGGAAAAACCCAGAGTTGCCTTTTTTGTTCGTGCAACTGGCTCCCAACCGTTACGGTGGGGACCCGACGCGCTTGGCGGGGATTTGGGAAGCCCAGTTGGCGACGCTGGCAGTACCGGAGACCGGTATGGTGGTCACGACCGACATCGGTAATGTCAACGACATCCATCCTCGGAACAAGCAGGAAGTCGGCAGGCGTCTGACACTGTGGGCTTTGGCAGGCACCTATGGCCAACAAGATGTCGTCTTCTCAGGCCCTCTTTATCGTGCCATGCATAGCGAAGGCAAACGCATCCGTATCTCTTTCGATCACACGTCGGGTGGCCTCAAGTCGCGCGACGGGAAACCTCTGACCTGGTTCCAGATTGCCGGAGAAGACGGAAGATTTGTGGCAGCCAACGCGACGATTGATGGGGACACCGTGGTCGTTTTCGCCGATTCGATTTCCGCGCCGACTTCAGTACGTTTCGCCTGGCACCAGGAAGCGGAACCGAACCTGGCCAACGGGGCGGGATTGCCCGCTTCGCCATTTCGCACCGAAGGTGATGGTCCGGGCAGGCTGCCGGCGGCAGACGCAGTGGAGACAGCGCAGCTGTTTACCGTCGAGGAATATTGTGAAGGAGTTGTTTTTGACCATGCCGGTTTCGGCTACATCTCCCATGGTGAGACGATCACCCGTTTCTCGGTCGATGGTAAACATGAAGTCTGGGCGAAAACAGGCGCGCCGAACGGTCACAAAGTTTTGGCGGATGGGACCCACCTGGTGTGCGATGCAAGTCACCACGCGGTGTTGCATCTGGCAGCGGATGGCAGTCTGCTCAAGCCTGCGTCCAGGCAGTGCAATGGCACGCCTTTACGTGGTCCGAACGATTTGTCACTCGATACGCCAAACGGTGGGTTCTATTTTACGGATCCCGGGGAGAGTGATCTGGAAAACCCCATCGGTACCATTCACTACGTTGATCGCGCGGGGGTTACACACTTGATTGACGGCGGCCTGGCATATCCCAACGGTATCGTGGTGCGACCCAGTGGCGGCCAGCTGCTGGTTGCGGAAAGCCAGAAAAATCGCATTCTGGCTTACGATATTCTGGCTCCGGGCAAAGTGGGGCCACGCCGAGTCTTTGCACGCTTGCCGGCAAAAGAGGCGGAGCGTGGCCAGATCGATAACCAGCCCGATGGGATTTGTCTGGACGCGAAGGGTAACCTGTTTGTCGCGCACTACGGCATGCAACAAGTTCAGGTACTGAATCGACGGGGGCGGTTAATTGGCCGCTACAACGGGGGAAACTTGAGGACCAGTAACGTGGCATTTGGCGGCGCCCAGAGGAATCAGCTGTATGTGACCGGGTCACTGAAGGGTGGTCGAGGTGGGTTGTTCCGCATTCCACTTGGTATACCCGGCCTCGTGATTCTCCCGCAGAAAGCCCCCTGATCTGCCAGACCGCTCAAGTGGCCATTCAGTTAGACTGCTGACCTTGTGCGTTAAAATGTTCCCGGACTGTCTGCAACCGTCGGTTGAGCAGCGCGCTTTCGCTGGCAGAACCTAATCGCAAGACAAGGAGTAAACGATGACAACGGACGGTAGCGCACACGAAGGGCAGGTTGCCGTGGTGACTGGAGCGGCACAGGGATTGGGGCTGGGGATTGCACGGCATCTGGCGGAGGGCGGCGCGCAGGTCGTGATGGTCGATTTACAGGATGAGAAAGTGACCGCCGCGGCGGCAGAAGTGGTGGCAGCGGGAGGTCAGGCACGCGGGGTGTGCGCGGATGTGACCTGTAGTGAGCAGGTCAAGGAACTCTTTCGCGGCGTGGCTCAGCAAGACGGCAAGATTGACGTTCTGGTCAACAATGCGGGTCTTGGCCAGGACGGGGCGGCGCTTACTGAGCTTAGTGACGAACACTGGCAGCAGGTAATCGATGTGACTTTGACAGGGACGTTTTTCTGCTGCCGCAGTGCAGGCAGGTGGATGCGACGGCAGGAATCCGGCGCGATCGTGAACATCTCCTCGATCAACGGAGTCAATCCCGCGGCACTAGTGGCCGCGTACAATGTGGCGAAAGCAGGAGTCATCAGCTTGACACGCACGCTGGCGCTAGAACTGGCAGCCTACGGTGTACGCGTCAATGCGGTTTGCCCAGGCCCAGTCTATACCGATTTTAACCAACGTGTGATGGCGCAAAGATGCGAGTCGCTCGGCATCGAGGAAGAGGAGATGATTGAGCGTGTTCGCCAGGCGATTCCGCTCGGTCGTTGGGGTGAACCTGCAGATATTGCCAGCGCGGTCGGCTTCTTGTGTTCGCGCTCCGCCTCCTGGATGACCGGAGAAGTGGTTCGCGTCAGTGGCGGTCTGGAAGGCGTCTCCGCTGCTCCACCCAAGCAGCCGCTACCGGAGGCCGATTTATAACAATGGCCTGCGGTGTGTGGGCGGCGCCGTTTTCGTGTGGTCGTTCCTCTTGCAGGGCATCGCACCGCGCACATGCCACGCAGTGATTGGCTAGAATGTGGTTCGCAAAAATGGGCCGGCCATGGTTTCCGTGGTGCGGACACTGTATACCTCCTGAGAAGCAAAGGGGATCACAATGCAGGTCGACTCAACAGCGGTAATTCGGTGTGGGGTTGCCAGGACGGTTGCGATGGTCGTCATGCTGGCACTGGTGATTTCGGAAGGTACCGCCAGTGAGCTGACCGAACAACTGACAGCCCGAGTGGGCATGAAACGAGCCGTGACGGCACTGTTGGGATCAGACTTCGAACTGGCAGTAGAACTGGCTCAAACGACCGAGTGGTTACTCCATGTCCGCACGCCCGACGGTGCCCGGACGCTGCGTGACCGCGCCTTTGAGAATGGTCTGGGTATTGACCGACTGGTCGCTGAAAATGGTCCACTCGCTCGCTTGCCTTACGCTGACAATACCGTTGATGTGGTGATTGCTACCCAGGCAGGTGGACAAGCTCTAGAGGTTTTGTCTTTACCTGAGATACTGCGCGTGTTGCGGCCAGAGGGCGTTGCCATTATTGGTAAAGCCCTGCAGTCGGCGGGGGCTGATGCCGATCCCGTGGCGCTCAAGAAATGGGTTGGACGAAAACCGACAACAGATCTAACGTCGTGGAGTGATGTAACGGGAACCTGGATTCAATTCCGCAAGCCGTTACGCGCGGGGATCGATGAATGGACGCATTGGGAAAAAGGGCCTGACAACAATCCGGTTTCGAGCGATTCGGTGATCCGGGCGCCCTACATGACCCAATTCATGGCGGATCCACTCTACATCGGAATGCCATCAGTGACGACC
>CAZITS010000235.1:6770-7936 GCA_964542185.1 uncultured Pirellulaceae bacterium | reverse complement strand
AAAACCGCGGGTCCTTTTCAGCGATTGTGCCTCTAAATAACCCGTGGGAACTGCGCGCTTTTGGAGTAACACAACAAAAAGCAAATGCTGTCGCAGCATACCTGCCTCCCAGTCGCTCTATAATCTTGGACAGTAAGCAGTTAGAACATGGCAGTACGACTGCCCGTTGGTTGTTCGGATACAGACAGATAGGCGCGCAAGATGCCAATCGAGACAAGGATTGTCACCCCTGGCCCGAGCGACCATGAAGTCCGAACCGCGGATGGACTCGTACTTCAGGTTCCCACTGGCTGGGAACTACTGCCGCCCGGTGACGCTGTTTTGACAAGGCGGTTGAAGGCAGCCGGCCCTACCTGGACCGTCCAGGAGAAGAAGGGCCGCAAGACTTTCTCACGGGGCGTTTGGGCTCCAGCAGAACGCATCACCTCGATTCACGCCGAACTGGAAACAGAACGGTCAACCGACGCCTACGCGAAACGGAGAGCGGCAAACAGGGCTCGACGTGATCGGAAACACGCGGAGTACGTTGAAGACTTTCACGCAGCGGTTCTGGCGTTCCTGGACTTTGCTCCCTGTTACATGGGCCTGGCCTATCAGCTTGCTGCGGCAGTGACGGAGCACGCCACGCCCGTAGGCAGTGGCACAGTGGCTAGGACGCAGCGGATACCGATCGAGAAACGGGCCGAGTCTGCGGTTGTCGCCTGGCTGCGCCATCAAACCACTGCTTACGACAACATGAAGATCGCCCGCGTCAAAGGCAAGCGGCGCGAAGTTCGCCGCATGTTGGCGGAAGAGTCACGACACCTGCTCGAAAGCTACCGCAAAGGACAGCCAACGGATGCGGCAAGCTGTCCGCTCCAGAGTGCCTTGGCGCAGTCTCAGATAAACGAGATTACCTGATGACGGAACGTAGTCGCTGGGATAGCTGCAGACGTTCCGCCGTGCCTACACCCAAGTCACCGACGCGCACTTTCAGAGCGCATCAAAAAGCGCGCAAAATCCGACGCAGACTGTGCAGGACAGGGGCGTCTGGCGTGGACAGCCGTCCACGAGTGGAGTGAAAAAGTCCGAGAAATTACCGCCTGGCAAGCGGTGTCTACCGCTGCCGATGCTGTCAATAGCCGAGGCGGGACTCGAACCCGCACGGGGGATACCCCCCACAGGAT
>CAZITS010000235.1:0-6670 GCA_964542185.1 uncultured Pirellulaceae bacterium | reverse complement strand
CTGTCAATAGCCGAGGCGGGACTCGAACCCGCACGGGGGATACCCCCCACAGGATTTTAAATCCTGTGCGTCTGCCAATTCCGCCACTCGGCCTGAAATACTCCCCAGCGTGCTGTACTGTGTCACAGGGCAACGATGTCACAGAAATGCTGCCCCAGAGGAAACCGGCACCTGCATGGCATTATGCCGCAGTTCGAGCGAATGTACAGGCAGCATCCCAAAGGCTGGCAGCGCTGGCACGTCGCAGCGAGTCTCTGTCGCCCGCGCCCTGCGTGCTACCGGGCTCAGGTAATCAAATCCGGCACCGCCCGTCCGCGTGGCACTACCTGATGGGGGCGGCCCAGCAGATCGTACAATTCGTGCTGCGGATCGATACCCAGCAGCTGATAGAGTGTGGAAATAATGTCTCCTGGCATCAGCGGTAGATCGTTTGGAAACGCACCGATCTTGTCGCTGGCGCCGTACACCAGGCCGCGCTGAAAACCACCCCCAAACATCATCAGCGAATAACAAAAGTTCCAATGGTCGCGACCTGCGTCATTCTTGTTGATCTTGGGGGTCCGCCCAAAATCACCCAGCACCGCCACGATCGTGCGTTCCAACATCCCCCGCTGTTCCAGATCGGCGACGAGATTGCTGCAGGCGGCGTCGAATTGTGGCAACAGGGTATTTTTCAGTTTCTTGAAGTTGCCGGTGTGTGTATCCCAGGTCGCATTGGCGTCGGGGGCCCAGGAGACAGTCACGATGCGGGTTCCCGCCTCAATCAAACGACGCGCCAACAACACACTTTGCCCGTAGATGTTCATGCCGTAGGCTTGCCGCAACGTCTGCGGCTCGCGGTCGATGCGAAAGGCCGACTGGGTGCGCGCCGAAGTCAGAATATCGGTCGCCCGTTGCTGGAACTGATTCATCGCACCCAACTCAGACTTGGCACGACGATCGGCTACCCGCGCATTAATGTTCGCCAACAATTGGCCCCGCGCTGCCAGACGATCGACGGTCACGTCATTGGTGAGCGTAAATTCAGGCACCGAAAAATCGGACCGGCTGGGATCGTTAAGCACCCACAAGGGATCGTACGCCCGACCCATCAAGCCGGCAAAAAAACCAGGCTGTGGAGGACCACTGGCACCCTCGCGCGTCCAGTAAGGGAGCGCCACATAAGGCACCGCGCCGCGCGGGGTCGGACGCAACATGGCTGCCACGCAGCCGGGGCTGGGCCGATCGGACGGACGCGCGCCGCCGCCAATCTCACCGCGATCGTGACCGGTCATCGAGACGTACACCGCGGCCGCATGGGCGTTGTTCACACTATGATGCATGGAGCGGACGAGCGTTGCCTGATGCGCCTGCCGAGCCAGTTGCGGAAGATGTTCCGACACGCGCAAACCGGGAAGTGTGGAGGGAACCGATTGAAACTCGCCACGAACCTCAGCCGGCGCGTCGGGCTGCATATCCCACATATCCAGGTGGCTCGGCCCACCGTTGAGATGAATGATGATGCAGGCATCGGCCTTGGCGTGCAGCGCTCGGGACCGTTTGGTTTCGGCCGCCAACAGCGTCGGTAAAGACAAGCCGGCCAGGCCCACCGAACCGAGATGCAGTAAATCACGTCGTGATGGCTGTGGAGCGTGCATGAAACACCCGCAATCGGTCCAGGGGTGAAGAAATTCAAGAAATCAAGGAACCACAGGCTCAGTGTAACCAGCGGAAGGTTGTCACAGCAAGCAATTCCGCGCCAGCGCCGCCAGGGACCAGAGTTGCCACGACCGCCCTGCGGTGAGACCCCCGACGTTGACAGGCCTGTCGTCATGCATTCGCGTTAACGTGAAGCCACGGTCGTCGTCGGAACAGGCATTCCGGGCGCCACGACCCCCGCCTCGCGGACTGCGACCGCGGGCAACTTGATCGTGAACGCCGTTCCCTTGCCGACCGTGCTGGCGACACGGATCCGGCCTTGATGGGATTCAATGATCTCTCGACAACTACACAACCCCAGACCTGTACCCCCTTTGCCACTTTCATCCGGTCCGCGTTTGGTCGTAAAGAACGGATCGAAGATCTGCGGCAAACGATCAGCGGCGATTCCCGATCCGGTATCTCGTACCGTCAGCACCACCATCCGTTCGTCCGGGTTGTCACGTAACTGAATCAGGAGCCGACCGCCATTGGGCATCGCCTGCCGGGCATTCGTCAGCAAATTGAACAAGACCTGCTGAATCTGATTTCCATTCACCAGGGCAGTCGGAACACGAGATAAATCGACTTCGACCGCGATCCGGTATTTGGTCATCTCGCGTTCCAACAGCACCAGCGCTTCCTCAATCAATGTCGCCAGGTTGGTCGGCTCTCGTGATTCAGAACGGTTACGGGCAATCCCGAGAATGGTGTTCGTGATCTTGGCCGCGCGCTGGCCCGCCACGAGGATCTTTTCCAACGCTTTATCGCGCGTGGCTTCATCCTTGCGGCGAATCCCCATCTGGGCGTAATTGATCACCGTCATCAGCACATTGTTGAATTCGTGGGTCGTCGTGCCAATCAATTCACCCAGGGCAGTCATCTTCTGCGCCTCGGCCAACTGGACTTTCAGTCGTTCCACTTGCTCTTCCAGGCTGACCGTGTCTCCTGAACCGTTCGTCATAAGTTTCGCTCTCTCCGTCGAATACCCGCCCGGAAACAGTTTCCAGTCCGCTCTATCTTTACGCGATCTTCAGGCGTTACATTTTGACCGCCTTTCCTGGCCGTATTCAGCTTCTACCCTTTGACAGTTACCCATACTTAACTTGTTGCGGGCAGCATGTTTAACGCTGCTGTTCGTATCGTCGAATCGAGATGGGATTCTGTAGATCAAGCCGCTATAATCCGCGACCCGCAGGAACGGCCGATGGAACCGGCCAGACAAGCCCACCTGAGCAAGCTCGGGTTGTGGAAAATGGAGAAGCTGGGATGCACACAGTTGAACGGCTGGATTACCTGCTCGCGGTGGCCCGGCAGCTGGGCTACCAGATTCGCCGTGAGTGGCTGGACGGGCAGGGTGGTGGATGTTGCGAATTCGCCAACCAGCGCTGGATCTTTCTGGACCTGGCTTTGAGCGTACCGGAACAACTGGAATTGCTCACCGAAGTGCTGCGGGAACAGCCCGCGGTACACGAACTCGATCTGCCCGACTCCGTCCGCAACCAGCTGATGCGACCGACGGCAGCCTGAAGTCCAACCGATGTACCGCGCGCTCCCGTATTCGCAGAATTCCCGGACGTTCGTGACCTGGGATCGATTCCCAGCGGGTAACGTGGGTCGGCATCTCGTTCGCCGCGGCACAGGCCAGCTCACATTGGCAGCAGCCCCCAGCTCCCCTGGCTGGTCCCAGCTCCGCAGACTGGCACACCACAAAAACGCATGGTACGATTCGTCTTCGCGTCAATGTAGATAGAGACCCGCTCTCTGATTGCCAAGGGACAAAACCATGCGCTGCAAGTCGTCGTTCTCTATTTCAACCCGGGTCCTGTTGCTGATCACGCTGTTCTCCCTCGCCGGATGCGGCGGTGGTGACTCGTCGAGCGGAACGGGCGGTGGATCGACAGGAAGACGAGCCTTCTTGAGCATGGGGACTGCTCCGGTCGGAGGGGCCTTCAATGTCGTAGGTGGAGCCATCGCCGAAGTGCTCAATGAACAAAAGGGTGACAATAACTGGAAAGTCCAGGCCAAAGGCACAAAAGGTTCTCAGGCAAACATTCGCGGGCTGTCCGATGGCAAACTGCAGCTGGCACTCTCCAATTCGGCCATCAGCTATTTTGCCGCGCGGGGTGAATCTTCCTGGGACAAGAAGTACGACATTCGAGCGATCGTGACGCTGGCGCCGAATGTAGCCATGTTTATTACCAAGCAGGATTCCGGGATCCAGTCGCTGGCCCAGCTCAAAGGCAAGCGCGTGGTGGTCGGCCCCTCCGGGGCGGGATTTGAGATGTTTGTCGGCCCCCTCCTGGAAGGGCACGGCGTCACCTACGATGATTTTTCCCCGATGAACAATACGCAGAGCGGTGCCGTTGACCTGCTCGCCGATGGCAACGCCGATGCCGCCTTCCTGGGCGGGGCGGTACCGACCGGGTCAATCATCCAGGCCTGTAGTTCCCACGACATCTTCTTTATTCCCTTCGATGCCAAGGTGCGAGAGACACTCGTCGAACAGTACGACTTCTTCCAGCCGTTTACCGTCACCAAGGACAAGTACTCCGATCTAACCGAAGACTTTGCGGGGCTGAATGTGGGCTCGATGCATCTGATTACTTCTGCCTCAGAAGACGAAGAGCGTGTCTACCAGCTCACCAAGACGATCTGGGAACACCGCGCGGCAATCGCTTCCAAACATCCAGCCGGTAAGGCGATTAATGAAAAGAACGCCGCCCGGTTCACCGGTACTGAATTTCATCCGGGCGCGATCCGCTTTTACAAAGAGATCAAGATCTGGCCCGAAGCAGCGGTCGCCGACGCAGCTAGCGAGTCTGCGCCAGCCGCGGCTGCTGCAGACGGCGCAACACCAGCCGCCCCGGAGGCGAGCGCAGACGCGAGCAAGGAAAACGCGGGCAAGGAAAAATAGTGCAAGGGGAAACGCCAGGGGGGTTCGAACGGACCCGACAACTGATCGTCACGTTTTGTGGCATTGCGCTCTGCCTGTTCACTGTTGTGGAAATGAACTTTCCCAGTCTGCAGCCCCAGTCTGCGCTGGCACTGTTCGTGATGCTGGGGTTGGTCGTCTGTTTTCTCGAATTCCCCGCTATCAAGAAGTTCAAAGGGCACGTTGCGTCACGCGGTCTGGACCTGACGCTGGCAACCTTGGTTGTGGTGGCCTGTGGGTACGTAATCATTCAAACCGAACCCTGGTTTGGACCAAAAGGCTGGGGCTGGTGGGCCGATGACCTCTCGCTGGGGAACCGCGCGGGTGCCGAAACGCGAGGGGACTTTGTGATTGGCCTGATCGGCCTGGGCCTGGTCTTTGAAGCCACCCGTCGTTCGATCGGCTGGATCGTGCCCTTGCTGGCCCTGTTCTTTGTCGGACACACCTATTACTGCTATGCCAGTCTCGCCTACGACTGGGCGGAAATGCCCGGCTGGCTGCTGCCCCACGCGGGACAAGAGGTGCGCGATATCGTCAGCACGACCTTCCTGCAGACTCTGGGCGTATTCGGACCGGCAGCGGGGGTGATGTTCAAATACGTTTTCCTGTTTGTCGTTTTTGGTTCCTTCCTGGAAATGTCCGGGGCCACCCAGTTCATCATTGACTTTTCCGAACGCATGTTCGGCCGTAGCCCTGGCGGACCCGCCAAGGTCTCGGTGCTGGGCAGCGGACTGATGGGATCGCTGTCCGGCAGTGCGGTGGCGAACGCCGTGACGACTGGTACATTCACCATCCCGATGATGCGGAACGCCGGTTTCCAGCCCCACATCGCGGGGGGCGTAACCGCGGCAGCTGCCGCCGGCGGTGCCCTGGTGCCACCCGTGATGGGCGCCGGCGCGTACATGATGCTGGAAATTGTCGAGCCCCAAGTGACATTCCTGGAAGTCGCTCGAGCCGCCGCCATACCGGCCATCCTCTACTACCTCTCGATCTGGCTGTTTGTCCACTTCTATTCACGTCGCATTGGTACAGTCACGCTGACCCAACAAGACACTGGAAAACGTCCGCTTTCCCTGTTCGAAGCGGCCGTCTTTTTTGGCGCACTGGGCGCGTTGATCGGCCTGTTGCTGTTGAGTTTTTCACCATTCGCCGCAGTCACCGGGGCGCTGGTGGTCATTTTACTGTTCAGTACGGTGCGCAAAGAACTGAATGTGGGCAAAGCCCCCCGCATTGGCGCCTTGGGCATCTTTGGGCTGATCGCGGCAGGCAACTTGTTGCGACTGCAGAGTCAAGGTGAGCTTGATCTTCAATCATTCTCCCAAACGTTCGAAGACATTTTGAAATCGTGCATTATGGGAACGGTCGGGCTGCTGGTGTTTGGCCTCTGTCACCCTGCCTGGCGCCCCTCCTTTGGCACCGCCATGGCCAAAGCAGCGCGCAATGGCGTCTCGCTGGTCGCAGCGAGCGCCTGCGTGGGCATCATTATCGGCATTGTGCAGGAAACGGGGATTGCCACCGACTTCAGCACGGTCATCAAAGGTGTCGTACAAACGAATCTGGCGCTCGCCCTGGTCGGAATCATGGGCTGCTCGATCATTCTGGGAATGGGCGTTCCCTCTGTGGTCTGTTACCTGTTGATGGCCACGCTGATGGGATCGCTGCTAGGTGAGCTGGGTGTGATTCCCCTCGCCGCGCACCTGTTCATCTTCTATTTCGGCATGATGTCGATGGTCACACCGCCGGTGGCGCTGGCTGGTTACGCGGCCGCTTCGATCGCCCAGGCCAACATTATGCGGACTTCCCTGTCTGCCTTTGCCTTTTCCCTGGTCGGGTTTTCACTGCCTTTCATGTTTGTCTATCGTCCCGCACTGTTGTTGATGGATCAAGAAAAGTGGAATGCCTGGATGGAGGCCCGCAAGACCGGCCAGGGTAACGCGGCTGAGCTGTTGGAGATCGCGAAAAGCTCGTACGCTCCCTGGTCGGACCTGGCGCTCGCCGTAGGTACCGGCGTGATTGGTGTGGTCGCCCTGGCAGCGGCAATCGCCGGCTATCTGGCAA
>CAZITS010000234.1:3461-7959 GCA_964542185.1 uncultured Pirellulaceae bacterium | reverse complement strand
GAAGCAGAGGCCAGTGAAGCAGAGGCCAGTGAAGCAGAGGCCAGTGAAGCAGAGGCCAGTGAAGCAGAGGGAACTGGTGCGACAGCTGCAGAGGATGGTGAGGTTGTCGCGGCAGACGATGAAAAATCGCAAGAATAAATTGTGGGGTAGCCCCTGGTCAAAACGTAGATTTGGAGAGATGGTTTGCCAGGCCGGCAGACTAGGCTTACACTGCGGATCAGGTGTTGATTTTTCGTGGACAACGGTTGGGTTACTGCTGTAGGATTGCGGTATTGAAATTCACACGGATGTGAGGGGCAAGGCGAGTTGTCATCGGTCGGAAGAGTTCGGCGAAAGTGGCGTCACTAATATGGTGAACGGTTGCTAGTTCCCTAAAGATTGTGATCCATGGGAGATGTGGACATGTAGCAGTTCATATTGAGTTCCCGACAATCTCTAGCAGCAGAGATTGGTCGGAAAGCGAGAGGAGGGGCCTACTGTGCCCACGCGGATTTACTCATTGGCGAAAGAGTTGAGTATCGACAGCAAGGAACTGGTTGATATCTGTTCCAAGCTGGGGATTACCGGAAAAGGTTCTGCGCTTGCTAGCCTGTCCGACGAAGAACTCGACAAAGTAAAGTCTCACTTGGCCGGACCAAAGCCGGAGCCCGAGCCGGAACCCGAGCCGGAGCCGTCGCAGGCACCGGTGTCTGCTCCCGCGCCACTCGCCAAGCGGAAAGTGAGTAGTGCACCAGAGGCACCTGCAGCACCGGTTCGGAATCAAAATGCCTCCCGAGGAGATGCCAGCAAAATTAAGGTGCTCGGGGCTGCTGCCAATTCTGGATCGTCTGTAGGAAAAAAGAAGAGTGGATCTGATGAAAGTCCAAAGGCACCGCGCCGGCGTCAGCCGGTGATCAACGTGGCTCCTTTGCCTGATGTAAAGACTCCTCCCAGGCCAAAGCCTGCAGAGCCCAAGTCTCAGAGGCCTGAAATACGACTCTCTAAGGGAGCAATGACACCGAAGGCAAGGCCACCGGCTGGCAAGAGTAGTGCTCCACCGGAATCGCCACAAAAGCCTCGCAGTCCCGCGGCCGGTCGCGAAGTACCGTTAGAGGCTCCCGCGGAAGGCAAGACACGTGGGCGGCGTGGGCGTGAGCCGGGTTTAGCCGGTATGGCAAGTGCGCGTGCCGATCGCAAGAAAACGCTTGGCAATCGCGGCCGACAACGAACGCAGGGTCGGCCAGAAGATTCCATGATGCGTGGTCGCATGAGGCGCACGCGTACTTTGAGCCGTCGTAAAGGTACCAACACAGCTGCGCCTCGCAAGGGAAAGGTTGTGTTGGAGCTCCCATGTACCGTCCGTACGTTTTCCGAAGCTGCTGGAGTCAGTGCCTCGCGTGTGCAGGCGGAACTGATGAATTTGGGGATGATGGTAACCATCAATCAGCAAATTGACCTGGAGCATGCCGAATTGCTGGCGGATATCTTGAGTGTGGAACTTGAATTCAAGCAACAGGAAACTCTGGAAGTATCATTGCTTACGCAGTTGCGCGATCGTGAAGATGATCCGGCTGATCTCGAGCCCCGCCCTCCCGTGGTTACGTTCCTGGGGCATGTCGATCACGGAAAGACGTCGTTGCTTGATTCAATTATTGGAATAGATGTTGTGTCTGGCGAAGCCGGTGGGATTACCCAGCATATTCGCGCCTATGAAATCAAGAAGGGTGGCAGGAGTGTCTCTTTTGTTGATACGCCAGGTCACGAGGCGTTCACGGAAATGCGCGCACGCGGTGCCAATGTGACCGATATTGCGGTGTTGGTTGTAGCGGCCGATGATGGAATCATGCCACAGACCGAAGAGGCCATCAGTCACGCCAAGGCTGCGGAGGTGCCGATTGTTGTTGCCTTGAATAAGATCGACCTTCCCGGTGCTGATCCGGGCAAGGTGATGACACAGATGACTGAATACGACTTGACTCCTAGTGAATGGGGTGGTGATGTTGAAGTCGTGCAAACAAGTGCGATGACCGGAGATGGAATCGACACGCTCTTGGACACCCTGTTGACTATTGCGGATCTGCATGAGTATCAGGCAAATCCGAGTCGGCCAGCCATCGGATCCTGTCTCGAGTCGGAGCAAGAAGGCGGGCGTGGGGTGGTTGCCAAATTAATGGTCAAGAACGGCACGCTCAATGTCGGGGATGTTCTTGTCTGTGGCGCGTCTTATGGGCGAGTGAAGGCCATGTACGATACGTTGAAGCCACGCGTGAAACTGCAGAATGCAGGGCCTTCAGTGCCGGTGAATATTACTGGACTTAATGAGGCACCTGATGCAGGTGAGGCATTTTATGTTTTAGACGATGTCGCACAGGCCCGAGAGATTGCCGAGGACCGATCCCATCGCACCCGCGAAGAGTCGTTGGGTGACCGGGGCCAACCCAAGATCTCCTTTGAAGAATTTCAGAGACGGATTGCTGAAGGAAGATTGGAGGGTGAAGAACTTGAGCTTGTAACGTTGAATTTAATCATTCGTGCGGATGTCCGTGGATCCATTGAGGCCATCGAAAAAGAACTCACGAAGATTGACCATCCTGAGATCCACATCAAGGTGCTCCACAAAGCAGTTGGCGGGGTGACCGTTGGTGACGTTCATTTGGCATCCGCTTCCCAGGCCGTGATTATCGGATTCAACGTGATTCCAGACGAAAACGCTCGTATCTTGGCTGAGTCGCGAGATGTCGAGATTCGTCGTTACGACATCATCTATAAAGTGACCGAGGATATCAAAGCGACATTGGAAGGGCGGCTTAAACCCGAGGAACGTGTCATCGAACTTGGCAGAGCGTTGGTGAAACAACTGTTCCCCGTAGGTCGCGCTGGAAATATTGCGGGGTGTTATGTCGCACAGGGATCGATCGAACGTGGCTGTCGTATGCGTGTGAATCGTGACGGCAGGACGATTGGTGATTATCCCCTCGATTCTCTGCGCCGGATCAAAGAGGATGTTAAAGAAGTTCCTCGGGGTATGGAGTGTGGTATCAAGTTGGCCGGGTTTGGTGATGTCAAGCAAGATGACATCCTGGAAGCGTACAAGATCGAAGAAGTCGCGCGTACCTTGTAGTTGCGCCTTGTATTTGCGTCGTATGGCTGGGCCATGTGGCGACAGTTGTTGGTAAGTGTTGAGGCGATTCTTGGGAGCCTCTGAAGACTGGGGTTGGGTTCTGATTGATGGCATCCCGGCGTGTACTAAAAGTAGCCGAGGCAATTCGTGAAGTAGTCGGCATGGCTATTCTCACCGATTTGCGCGATCCTCGTGTAGTGGATGTCACCGTGACTTATGTCGAGGTGTCTCCTGATTTGCGGCATGCGAAGGTGAATGTGTCGGTAATGGGGGACGAAGCGAAGCAGTCGCTTTGCTTGCATGGTCTGCGGAGCGCCAGCGGTTTCTTGCAGCAAAAAATTGCAAAACGAATAGATACGCGTTATACGCCTCGTTTGCGTTTTCACCTGGACCAGGGGGTGAAGCATTCGATCCATATCGATCGCATGCTCAGCGAGTTGTTGCCTGACTCCACTGCCCCCGATCCGGGCGGAGATGAGGCAGAGGATGTGAGTTCAAAGGTTTCTGAAGAGAATGACAGGGAGTCCCTTCAATAGGGCCATCGACAGGTCGATATGAGCACGTCAAACCGAGCCGGGTTAATTACGAAAATCTTTAAGGTACTCAAGAAGTACTACAAGCCAGCTATTTCACGGCAGGACCGCCCTCTATTAGAGCACGTTCTGTATGGCTGCTGCCTGGAGAATTCCACGGCTGAAGCTGTCGATGAGGTGTTTGCTCGCCTTGAGCAAAACTACTTTGACTGGAATGAGATTCGAGTGACAAGTATCGCGGAATTGTCACTGTCGATGACTTCATTGTCTGATCCAAGCGAAGCGGCACGTAGGTTGAAAGGCGCTCTGCATGGTATCTTTGAAACACATTATGCATTTGATATAGACGCACTGCGGAAGCAAAATTTGGGTGCGGCTGTCAAGGATTTTCAAGAGCTCGGGAAGTTGACCAAATTTGGGTTGGCTTATGTAACCCAGTATGGCCTTAGTGGCCATACTATTCCCATCAATCGAACGTCGTTACAGCTTCTTGTTTGGCTGGGCTTGATTAGCGAGGCTGAGGCTGCCGCGTATCGAGTGCCTGGCTTGGAGCGAACGATTTCCAAAAAGCAGGGGCCGGAGTTTGGTTCGTTGCTTCACCAGCTGGCGGTTGATTTTGCGGGCTCACCATTTTCGCCCCGTGTGCGAAACATCCTTGTTGAAATCGCTCCTGAAGTGAAAGAGCGATTGCCGAAACGCGCGGTTAGAAAAGCAACGGTCAAGTCAAAGAAAAAGGTAGCCGAGAAGGGCAAGAAAAAGACCGCTGACAAGGCGCCCACGAAAAAGAAGTCTGCTGCGAAAGTGGCCAAAAAGAAGGCCGCAACCAAGAAGACAGCGACCAAAAAGGTAAGTCGGAAAACCGCGG
>CAZITS010000234.1:0-3361 GCA_964542185.1 uncultured Pirellulaceae bacterium | reverse complement strand
AAGAAGGCCGCAACCAAGAAGACAGCGACCAAAAAGGTAAGTCGGAAAACCGCGGATCGGACGGCGGCTAAGAATGTCACCAAGAAAAAGACAGCAGGCAAGAGCAAGGCTGCGGCGCGCGGTGGGCCAAAATCGACGAAGTCGCGAAAGAAGGTAACGAAGGCCAGCAAGAAACCAAAAGCAGGCAAATCAACGACCAAGCGATTAGCGAAGAAGAAGCCGCGCTGACACGGCAGGAGCGGACTAGGATGAGGAATGCCGTTGTCGTTGATTGTGTGCGGACTCCAATTGGCCGTTCTCATCCTGACAAGGGTTGGTTTCGTGCTGTACGCAGCGATGATTTGGCAGTTGCTTGTGTCCAGTCGTTGCTTGAGCGAACTGGTATCGATCCTGCCGAAATCGATGATGTGCTCTTGGGCAGTACGAATCAGACCCTGGAGCAAGGCCTCAATGTCGCCCGTAACGTTGGCCTGATGGCTGGATTGCCTTTCGAGTCGACAGGTGCGACGGTCAACCGCCTTTGTGGTAGTAGCTTGCAAGCACTTCATCAGGCGGTGCACGCAATCATGGCTGGGTGTGAAGATGTCCACATCGTAGGTGGCCTCGAGCATATGCACCACTTGCCAGTGGATCACGGCATCGACCTGAACCCGCGGATGTTTCAACGAACTTCCAAGGGTGCGTTAATGATGGGCGTGACTGCGGAATTCCTCTCGCAGACGAGAGGTATCTCCCGGCAACGACAGGATGAGTTCGCTTTACGGAGCCATCAGCGCGCTGCGGCGGCGCATCAGGCTGGCGATTTTGACAAGGAAATCGTGCCAGTCTACGGACAAAGTGAATCTGGAGACCGCTTTCGAGTCCAGACCGACCAGTGTGTGCGTCCTGAGTCGACCCTGGAGGCGTTAGCGGCCCTCTCGCCGGCATTCATGCCCGTAATTGGTTCGGTGACCGCCGGTAACAGTTCTCCGCTTAATGATGGAGCTGCGGCAATGCTTGTGATGTCGCAAGAGAAAGCAACGCATCTTGGTCTGAACGCGATAGCCAAGGTGCGGTCGACGGCAGTGGCCGGAGTGGAACCTTGTGTGATGGGTACCGGACCGGTACCTGCCACTCAAAAAGCGTTGCAGCGGGCTGGCCTCGAATTGTCTGACGTGGATGTGATTGAACTTAACGAAGCGTTCGCAGTGCAGGCGATCGCCTGCATCGATATGCTCGACCTTGATGAGGAAAAAGTGAATCTGCGCGGGGGCGCGGTCGCCCTGGGGCATCCCTTGGGAGCCAGCGGTGCACGTATTGCGACCACATTGCTGAATGTAATGGCCGATTGTGACGCGACACTAGGGTTGGCGACTATGTGTATTGGAGTTGGCCAAGGGATAGCTACCGTTTTTGAGCGGATTTGAGTCGCCTGCTGAAGTGGCTTTATAATCTTCAGCGCCAGGGTGAATTACATTGGTTCTGCCCGCACTCGTCCTTTCGGACCTGGCGATTTCCACGATTGTTTGAAAATGGCCTGTCGAAGTAGCTTGGGTCTACTTCGTAATGCTGTCGCACCAAACTTCCCGGAAAACTGCCCATGTCGACAAATCAGACGTTGATCGCATTGTTGGTCCAACGGATCAATGAGGACCACAAACGGCCTGCACTTGTGGGCAAACGCGGAGGGCAGCATGAGTCGTTGACTTGGGGACAGTTGGGAGATCGAGTTTGTCAGCTGGCTGTGGCACTAATCCGGTCAGGTGTCGAGCCTGGGGATCGAGTGGTGCAGGTTTCTGAAAACCGTTTAGAGTGGATTGTCTGCGACCTGGCAATCCAGCTGGCACGCGCCGTGCATGTTCCTTTGCATGCGACGCTTAGTGGCCGGCAGATCGTAGAACAGTTGGTCGACAGTGGCGCGAATAAAGCACTTCTGTCCGATCGCAGCCAATTGATGAAATTGACAGCACATATTGCCGAATTGCCGACTGACCTCGATTGCTGGGTGTTTGATTGGATCGATGATTGTCCAGACGGAGTGGCCGTAGCATCCCTGGCTCAATTGGAAAGCCGTGGGGATCTCTCTGAGGCTCCTCGTGTGCTGGAAGATGCGCAGCAGCAAGTGACCTCCGATACGCTGGCAAGCATGATCTATACTTCGGGGACCACAGGTGAACCGAAGGGTGTGATGTTGACCCATGGTAATTTTTACGCAAATACGCAGGCGACCGTTGCTGCTATTGAGATGGCCCGGGAAGATCACCGTTTGACTTTCCTCCCTTTGAGTCATGTGTTTGCTCGTACCTGTGATTTGTATACGTGGCTGATGATTGGCTATCAATTAAGTCTTGCTGAGTCGCGCGAGACGGTACTGTCTGATTGCCAGGAGCTCAAGCCGACGACACTGAATGGCGTGCCCTATTTTTTTGATAAAGTGCGACGCTATTTGGTTTCCCAACAAACCGAGGTGGCGGATGGTGCTCTCCGTGATTTGCTCGGGGGGAGGATGCGGATGTGCTGTTCCGGAGGGGCGGCGTTGCCGGAGCATGTTTTCGATTTTTACTGGCAACAGCAAATCCCTTTGTTAGAGGGCTACGGGCTGACTGAGACCTCGCCGGTGATCACAGTTTCTACTCCCCAGCACTACCGCCGCAATTCTGCGGGGCGAGCGATTTCTGGTGTCGAGATTCGAATCGAGAACGAAGAAATTTTGACCCGTGGTCCACACGTGATGCGCGGGTATTATCAGAAATCAGAAGCGACCCAGGAAGTAATGCGCGACGGTTGGTTTTGTACGGGCGACCTCGGTTACCTGGATGAAGATGGGTTCTTGTTTATTACAGGGCGTCGCAAGGAACTTCTCGTATTAGCCAGCGGAAAAAACGTGGCTCCGGTCTATCTTGAATCGCTACTGTTAGAAGAACCACTAATCGCTCAAGTCCTCGTAGTCGGCGATCATCGTAGTTTTCTTTCCGCGCTGCTGGTTCCTGATTGTGAGTTGCTCAAGAACAAAATCCAGGAGCAGGGGCAGATGAACACGTGTGACCCGGAGCAGACGTGGCCGGCTATGTTAACTGACCCTCACGTGATTGAGTTGTTTTCCAGTCTGATTGCTTGCCAGTTGTCTGACGTTTCACATCACGAACAGGTGAGGCGCTTTTCGCTGTTGCCAGATCCTTTTTCAATTGACCGTGGTGAAGTCACGGCGAAGTTAAGCCTGCGCCGCGAAGTGATTGGAGAGCATTATTCGGCTCAGATTGAGGCCATGTATGGGACGGATTGGTGTGGGCCTGTTGTGACGGTTGAGTAGAGTGTGGCACCTCCGTCAAATCTGTCGCTGGTAGCAATTACGCGCGTGTTCTTCCTCTGGCGACCCATCCCT
>CAZITS010000233.1:5842-7968 GCA_964542185.1 uncultured Pirellulaceae bacterium | reverse complement strand
CTCCAGCTCAATATCCGATTTGTAGGGGCGCTGGCCGATCGCTTCCACGTCCTGTCCAAAAAACAACTCGCGCATGGTCGAATTACCGACCACCACCAGGTCATAGATCTGGTGGCGGCTCACGTCCAACTCAGCGCACATCCGGCGGATTTCAAGATTGAGCGTGTTAATCATCGCCCGGTGTAATTCGCCGGGACTGATCTGCGAATCGTAGTGAATGCGGCTGATAACGTCGCTACCACCAAATCGCTGCGGATTCTCGAAATGCGCCTGGTAGAGTGAAACACCCGACTCCAAGTCAACCAATTCAGCGACAGCAGTACTGGTTCCCACGTCCAAACCAATTCCCAGAATACGTCCGCGGTAGCGGTCCAATTCGGCCGTACCGCTGACCACGTGATCCCCCACACGGCGCACGCATGGATCCAGTGGCACTGGCAATTCTGTCTTGCTCGATAGCACTTGAGCCGCACGACGCAAGAGGGCAAACTCTACGTCCTGCCCGTCGCGGCAGACGCAAGCCTGGCAAGCCAGACGGTACCCATCGCGCAAGAATGCTTCCGCCTCCGTAGCAGTTGATAACGCAGCGGCGCCCTCACGGATCTCGACAACGCATTCATGACAAGTTCCCATGCGACCACATGAACTGGGAACTTCAAGTTCCAAGACATCAGCGTGATCGAAAAGCGTTTTGTCGATCTGCACAGCGCAGTTTCGATCGCCAGAAGAAACAGAGGTCATCGCAGGAGACTCCTGGACCAATCGACACGGCGGTGGTGTGCTGTATTACAGCGCCTGTTCACCCAGTGCCCCCGGCTCCCAGGCGTGGCGGTAATTCAATTGTTCATCGCCACGACACGCAGGTAACCCGCATTCAGAATCAACGACGCGTTGATTCCGGCAACCAAACTGCGCCGTACAAAAATCCAAACGATTCTTGTAGGGACATCGAGAAAGCGCCTGGTGCTCAGCGTGGCTCGCCAGCTGTGAAAAAATCTCGCTGATCCGATCAATCCGCTCGGCAAATTCTTCCTGGTCGATCTTTTCCATTGCCACCACTCCTCGTTCAGTTATCAGGCACTGTTTACCTGACGCAGCACAGCTACTGAGCCGGGCCGCGGCGTGCCAAGGCACTGTCAGCCTGAAACTAAAACCCGTCTGAAACAAAACCTGTGTCACTCGGAAGCACTAATCAGCTGCTTCGCCAGCTCGACACACTCAACCGCATTATCGCCGTAGCCATCCGCCCCCATGTCGTCAGCAAAGTCGCGAGTGACAGGTGCCCCACCCACCATGATTCGAACATCGTCGCGCAAATCAGCATCAATGAAAGCTTCAATCGTCTTGCCCATATTTGGCATCGTCGTCGTCAACAGGGCAGACATTCCGACCAGCGTAGCGTCATGCTCTTCAACTGCATCAATAAAATCATCCGCCGAGGTATCCACACCCAAATCGACAACCTCAAAACCCGCGCCACTGAGCATCATAATGCACAGATTCTTGCCGATGTCATGCAGGTCTCCTTTGACGGTCCCCATGATGACTTTACCGATCGGCTCGATTCCCGACGCAGAGAGAATCGGTTCAATGTGTTTCATTCCGGCCTTCATGGCCCGTGCACACGCCAGCACCTCGGGAACGAAGATAAAATTCTCGCGGAACTTGATCCCCACCAGCGCCATGCCTGCGATCAATCCATCATCCATAATCTCCAGTGCACCGATCTCCTGCTCCAGAGCCTGAACAGTCAAGCGATCGGAGACGAGATGGTCTCCCTCAATAATTGCAGCGGCGAGTTCCAGCAACAGGGGCTTTGCCGGCGCGTAGAGGTTGATCAGATGCCGTTTTTCCTCTTCCCTTTCCACAAATTCCTCGAGTTCCTGACGAATGAACTCGTTGGGAATCTCCTCGATGTGCGCCATGTCCTTTTTCTCCGCGGGTTCTTCAGTTCATTGAAGATAACGCGCAATGCCGATCATTCGTACCCAGCTTGACGGCAGGCTGCGACAAAAGCACGCACATGCTCAGCAGAAGTACCGCAACATCCGCCTACAATATTCGCGCCCGCTGCTACCACGCGAGGAATACACTCGGCCATCATCTCTGGAGTGTCCGGGTAGACG
>CAZITS010000233.1:0-5832 GCA_964542185.1 uncultured Pirellulaceae bacterium | reverse complement strand
ATTAATGTGGGTCAGAATGGGCGTTCCGGTCGCCGCTCGCATGTCCGTAATGATCTCGATCATGTGTTCGATCGCGATTCCACAATTCGAACCGACCAGATCGGCTCCCGCGGCAGCCAGCTGTTCAGCGGCGCCAGCCGGAGTGATTCCCATCATCGTAAAAAAACCACGCGGACCTTTGTCAAACGTCATCGTCGCTACGACCGGCAAACCAGAAACTTCTTTGGCAGCCCGAATGGCCAACGTACATTCTGCCAGATCGCTCATTGTTTCTACACAAAACGCATCCACACCACCGGCTGCCAGGCCGCGTGCCTGTTCGGCAAACACATCATACATCTCCGCTTCAGTCGCGGTCCCGTTAGGCTCCAGGAACTCGCCCGTCGGCCCGATCGAGCCTAGTACAAAACGTCCCGGCGGGGCCACCGAGCGGGCCAGTTCTGCACCCAACCGGTTGAGTTCTTCGACACGTTCCCCAAATCCATACTTGGCCAGCATGTAGCGACTGCCCCCAAATGAGTTGGTTTCCACCATCTGAGAACCAGCCTCAAAATAGGCTGCCGCCATGCCGCGAACGACCTCCGGTGCATCCGCGTTCAGCACCTCAGGGCACCCCCCGGCTTCCAGGCCATGCTGTTGGAGATAAGTACCGGTGGCACCGTCGGAAATGAGCACGCGGCCCTGTTGAATTTGTTCGAGAAAATCACTCATCGGCATCGGTACACTTCTACAGGATCAAGGGATGTCATAGGGCGTCAGGCAGGTCAATCGTAGTCGCAATCAGAAACGGCACAATCAATGGGCTTATCAATGCGTTGTGGAGCGTTCAACGTTATCCTGTCGACTCCCGGTTTTGATGCCATTGGGCTACCGTCTGAGGGATCGCTTTGAGGTTTTCAATCGATGTCTGAAGTGGAATCGCGCACTCCGGGCCGATCAGGGAAACCTGGGCCTCCAGATTCGCCTCGACTTCGCGCTGGACATCTTCAGGATCCTTGGCGAACAACGTCTCCGGATTGTTAATGTTGCCCACCAGCGCGATCCGATTGTCAACAATCTCCATCGATTCAGTAGGCTGATTCTTCGAATCAAAATGAAAAGCAGCCATCCCGGTCTGCGCAATGTCCCCCATGCGATCGACCGTCCGGCCGCAGATATGAAGGATCAGGGGAATCGGAATCTCATCGACGAACTCCGTGTGCATGTCGCGCAAAAAGTCGCGGTAGTACTGTCCACTCACCAGGTCGCCAGTGGCATGATCGGGCAGAGTCAAGGCGTCGGCGCCGGCCTCGATTTGCGCTCTTCCAAAATCGACTGTGATCTTGCGCATACGATCCAGACAGAGCTTGGTCTTGCCAGGGTCGTCAAGCGACATCAAGAGAAACTTTTCCACTCCGAAACAGTGGTACCCCATCGTCCAGGGCCCCATTGTCTTGCCGATGATGGCAACTTCGTCTCCAAATTCCTTGCGGAGTCTTTCAATCGCCTGTAATACGCAGCGGATATCGGGATGCGTCAGAAAATCATCGGGAATACGAACATCATCCGGCTCCGACCAGATCGGTCTGCTCATACGAACCGTCGGCCAATTGTCCTTGCCTTCCCATTGCATTTCGCATCCTAAGGCAGAGGACTCCTGGACAATCGAAAAGACGGGCATGATCGAATCGAATCCGAGTTCGGTATAACTGGTGGCCGCCAGGCGGGCCATCTTCTCAGCGTCTCGATTCGCTTCCGGAAAATGCGCATCGACCAGGTCCATCAGTTCCACCGTCGCGACCGAAGTCGGATTGCAGACGGGCGTCCTGTCGACCGGTTGACGCATCAGGCCCGCCAGCACACGCTGGCGACTGTTCATCGAAATCGGTTGAGATTGTGATGCCATCATCGTGCTTCGCCGCACTTCCGTGCCGCGCGTCCTGGCTGTGCGAATGTTCCCGATTACTGTTTCCAGAAATGACTGATTCCAGAACAAGCGCAGTTAAAGCTGTTGACTTGGCGCCGCAAGCACACCCCGCGCCCCAGCCGCCTCATCTTCACGCATTGTCGAACGGACATTCTGAGCTCGAAACAACAGTAGCCCCAGCAATTTATCGTGAGAGGCTCCACACCGAAACCGGACACGGTAATCCTCCCCCTCTACGGGCTCCATTTCACAGAGTTTCAGGTAGCCCCGTGCCACCGCCTGGCGACGACGCTGAGCGGCAGGTGTGTCTGTCTCCGCATCGATCCGGTATTCGCCATTTCCCAATGGAACCACGGTAATCTGGCACTCCGCTTTCTTGTCCATCCGTGACAATGGATAACGTTCCAGAGGTTCTTCATTGGATTTCTTGCAGATATCCAGAAAGGCCCTTTTGAGCGCCCTCTGATGGCCACAACTACAGGGAAACGCCATCTGCGCAGGTGTCCCGGGCACCCGCTCCAACCCGGCCAAATCGGCCAGTGCCTGGGAAATAAAAGCTACACGCTCAGCAGCCCCCATCTCAGTACTGTAGGTGTGGACCAGAAACTGCACGGGAAACGCCTCATCAGCGCCGGCCGCCGGCACCGTTTCCCTGTCCGGCAAAGTCGCAGGCTCGACGGCCAGTGACTGGCGGTACAAACCAAGTGAAATATCGTGGCAATGGGGATCGGCAGAACAAAGTTCCAGCCGTCTTCCCAGATCCAAGGTACGTCCCATTGTTTCCACCTCACTCTTTTCCGGTTTGATACGATTTGTTGCCAGTATCTACTGCCTGGGTTACCGTCACCTGTGTCACGGCCACGTGGCGCGACGAATCGTCCCATCTAGTATTGAATGCCATGCCAATTCCGTCGATACCACCCCTCAGGAACATCAGAGGCCGAGATTTTCGAATCAGAACTGAAGGCCGTGGCCACGATGTTGTGCCCACCAGCATGATGACAAGTTAACAAACCCCGTTGTGGTGTTGTCGGTCACGATGTGTATGATGTGGTCTTGCCCTCGTCTCCTACTGACCCGTGCTGTTTGCGGAGCCCTTGAATGATCGATCAAGTTACGGACGCCTCAGCAAAACCGTCCGATTTTGAGTTTTCACGGTACCACATCGACCTGACGACAGCGACCGTCCGTAGCGAGCGGGTTCGCTGTGAGGATCTGGATGACGTCCTGGGTGGAATTGCCCGTGGCTTCAAATCATTAGAGCAGTGCCCTGTGCGGGATGCCTACGATCCTCAAGCCGTCTTGCTGATGACGCTGGGCATTCTCAGCGGAACACAATTCATGACCGGTCTGCGGACCTACTTCCTGGCTTACTCACCGCTGAAACGTTCGCGCACTGGGCTGCCGTCCGTCATGTGGTCCGCGGGCAGCGGAAAATTCGGCACCAAAATGCGTTACCTGGGTGTTGATGAAATCGTCATGACCGGACGCAGTGAAAGTCCGGTACTGCTGCACATCACGTCCGACCCCGATGACGAGACTGCCCAGCCGCAGTTTCATTTTGAAGATGCCAGTTCTCTGGTCGGCCGCAGAGTCAACGACAAGATCCAGACGTTGCACGAACAATACAGCCCGCATGCGCATTACGCCGTGATTGGACCGGCCGGTGAAAACTACTCAACGGCGCGTTATGCAGCGATTGCGTTGTCAACCGAAAACCAGCTCAAGAGCGGTGACCCGAAACCACGTTTCTGTGGGCGTGGTGGGATGGGCGGCATCATGGGCTCCAAGAATCTGCTGGCGATTGTGGCAAACGTCAAAGATGGCCGCGCCGCGTCTGCCGGAAACTTCAAAGAACTCAATAAAGAAGTCGCCCGCGGACCGGGAAGTGCGCGATTTCGTGACGATGCCACGGAAGGACTGGGAGGCACGTGGGCCAATTATGTCGCATTGAATGACCAGCATGCGCTGCCAGAACGCAATTTCGCCCCTACCGGCACCGACGTGTCCGTGCCCTTGTATCGGAAACACGTGCAGGAAACCGGCAACTACGTCATCAAAGACGAGTCGTGCTATCGCTGCGGCATCAAGTGCCACAAGAATGTTTACGATATCGGAGACGACGGGAAAGCAGGAAAATTCCGCGCCAAGCTCGATTTCGAACCACTCAACCTGCTCTCCTCAAACCTGGGCATCTTTGATGTCGACCAGGCCTGTACACTGGTCGAACTGGTCGACGAAATGGGACTGGATTCGATCTCCTGTGGCACGACGCTAAGCTACGCGATGGAATACAACGAACGCCACAAAGGCGATGGTCTGGCACGCGCCGAAGGCCCCTTTTATGGAGACTTTGACAGCGTCCATAAAGCGGTAATCGAAATTGGCGAAGGAAGGCTCAACCTGCTTGGGCAGGGCGCCGATCGCATGTCCGAGGAATTGGGCGAACCCGAGTACGCCATGCAATGCAAGGGACTGGAGCTGCCTGCTTACCTGCCACAAACGAATCCGGGCTATCCCTGGGCCTTGGCCGGAGGCCACATGTCGATGCGCACGTTCCTGTTACTGCTGTTTGAACGAGAAACCGGGATGGATTACTGGGTGGATGCCATCACGAATCCCGACAAAGGTCTGATTCCACTCCGTGACGACGTCATTGGCATCTGTAAATTCGCCGCTATGAACCACGATCAGGTGGGCAGCGCCTTGTCGGAGTTGACAGGACTGGCCATCGACGCTGACACACTCCGCAGCTTGATTCTGAGGACGTTCCTGCGCGGTTACCGCCTGGAAAAATTGCAGGGTATGACAGCCGATGATTACTGCCTTCCCCGCGAGTCGCATCGGGAGTATCCGGAAATTGACCTTCCCTATTTCAACACCGAGGAGTTCTTCGCCGAGCTCCAAGGCAAAGTGATTGCAACCTTCGATCAGTTACTACAAGAACACGACCTGGGACCGGATCCAACACCGGCACCGGCCTGAGACGCACTGCGCTCAGCCGGGCTGACTAACCGCCCGATGCCAGAAACATGATCTCCAGTTCGTCGTCCTCACCTAGTGGCGCCGGACTCTGCACTGGTGTCGCCAGTACCGCACCGTTGTGGAACACAATCAGATGTGAAAGCAGCTGACCACCGCGACCCAATAAGCGTTCCTGGAGCGGCGGGAAACGATCCACCAGTTGCGTGATGGCCGCAGCCGACGTCGCTGCCTGCAGCTGCCATTCGTCAGAGCCGTCACAGTAGCGGGCGAGTTCTTCGGGGATCTTGATTCGCATCGTAGCCTCGGCTGCTCTCACCAGGCGGCGCGCCAAGCGGATTGCAACCAGTCTGTCCGCTACTATCCCTCCTGGCAACGGGGCGCACTCCGGACAATGGGGCGGGGTGCTGTTGTGCCCTGATTTTTACTGTCTGAAACAGCTACTGGTCGACAGGTTCCGTTGTCGCAACCCGGCTGCGGAATCGCAAACCTGTCGATGTCGATGCTGCACCCGCTACCGCGGCGTTACCTCTGCTCCCACAACAGCGACGTGTGCAAACAGGTATATCACCACAATGTACTGGGCTGCGATTCACCACCGCAGGAGGGTGCACCTGCCGAGTCCACTCCCGCTACCCTCCCTGAGAAGACCTTACATGTTTTTCAACCACTACAACGATCACAATCGTCCCGTTACACCACAAACCCGACCGAAGAAGTGCCGCGAATACAGACTTGCCCAAATAAGTTGTCAGAATTTCCAAGGCAGCAAGCAAACAAACGGTGAAATCAGGTGGGCGGCGGATATCGCGCTAAACCAAACAGAAAGTTGGCGGGACACAACTGACGAAAACCATATCATGTCGCAATCTGGCCAACTTCACGTGGAACATTTCAGCCGTGGCTGCGCGCAGCTCGACAAGGGTACCGAAGCTGCGTTGATT
>CAZITS010000232.1:0-8037 GCA_964542185.1 uncultured Pirellulaceae bacterium | reverse complement strand
TGACGGTGTTGTTGCCTTTAAACACAACACTGGGTGCGGCATGCAATTTGGTGGCTTGAATCACCAGTATCTTAATCGGGTAATGGGAGGAATTGCCCGCCACCCGAATATCGGCGCATACCTGTTGATTGGATTAGGTTGTGAGCAGGGCGCAATGGGTTATTTGATGGAAGACCAACGACTGATTCAAATCGAAGGAACTGGATCGGCGGTAGATAGACCTCCAGTGTTTTCGATGCAAGATATGGGCGGAACAGTACGCACCGCTGAGGCTGCTATCGAAAAGGTTGCGGAACTATTGCCTCAGGCTAACGACGTTCAACGCGAGCCAATTCCGGCCAGCGAGATCATCTTGGCAACGGAGTGTGGAGGTTCAGACGGGAATTCGGGGATCACAGCGAATGCTGCCCTGGGTTGTGCCTCTGATATGATCGTGGCCAGTGGTGGAACTACGATCTTGGCGGAAACATCTGAGATTTACGGCGCGGAACACTTGCTCACTCGTCGTGCTCGAACACCGGAGGTTGCGGAGAAACTGCTTGAGCGCATTGAGTGGTGGAAGTGGTATGCAAAAACGTTCGGGGCCGAACTCGACAACAATCCGTCAGTGGGGAATAAGGAAGGTGGATTGACGACGATCGCCGAGAAATCGCTCGGCGCGGTTGCTAAAGCTGGTTCTTCTGCCTTGGAAGAAGTTTACCACTACGCGGAGCCCGTTACTTCGAAGGGGTTCGTAGTGATGGATACGCCTGGGTTCGACCCGCCTAGCGTAACGGGTATGGTCGCCGGGGGTGCCAATGTTTGTGTGTTTACCACCGGCCGCGGCAGTTGTTTCGGATGCAAGCCGACTCCCTCGATCAAGGTTGCTAGTAATTCGCCGATGTTTGAACGCATGCGCGACGATATGGATATCGACGCTGGAACGGTGTTGGCGGGACGGACTGTGGAGCAAGTCGGTGCAGAGATTTACGACAAGATTCTGGCTGTTGCCAGTGGTGAGCAGCCCAAGAGCGAGCAACATGGGATCGGTGACGAGGAGTTTGTTCCCTGGGTGGTCGGCCCGGTACTGTGATTCGCTTAGGATTTGTATTTGCCACGTGCTCGACCTTTAACACGAAAGCTGCTCCTGGTTTTGGTCGATAGGCTACCTGTAGAGGTCGTCGTGGCAAGGGAGCCTCTGTCTGGTTGCCTTCTTTACCAGGATCCACTGCGCACGCTTGGCGGGAGGTAGGATAGCGACGGGCATATGGCGTTTCTAAGCCGTTTGCACAACCAATGACAGCACCCCGGATTTGCAGATCTTGGCATGGAGTCCTGCGATGAAAAATGGTGTGGCCGTACGATCGTCTGAAACGCGTTCGTTGCCCAGGCGGGGCTTTCTGAAGCATGCGGCATGCGGCATTGGCGTTTCGGCCTGGGCGACATTGCTGCAGGGGCAATCTGAGCAGGTGGGACCTGCGACTTCGTTTCGGGGGCGTCCTCCTTTGACGCGGGCGAAAAGGGTCATTTTTCTGCTACAGTCGGGTGCGCCATCACAACTGGATCTATTCGACCCCAAGCCTCGGCTCCGGCGCGAGCATGGTCAAGATTTGCCGGCCTCCGTCCGCATGGGGCAGCGGTTGACGAGTATGACTTCGAATCAGCCTTCCAGGCCGATTGTGTCGTCGATGTTTCGCTTTGCTCGCCATGGTTCGTCTGGGATGAACCTTAGTGAACTGGTGCCCAAGACGGCACAGATTTGTGATGATATTTGCCTGGTACGGTCACTTCACACAGAGGCCATCAACCACGATCCAGCAATCACTTTTATGCAGACTGGAAGTCAACAGGCGGGACGCCCCAGTCTTGGAGCGTGGTTGGGATATGGTTTGGGGGCTGAAAATGAGAACTTGCCGCATTTTGTTGTCATGATCTCGGGAGGCAGTCCTGGTGATCAACCACTGTTCGGCAGGCTGTGGAGTGCGGGTTTTCTTCCCAGCCGCCATCAAGGCGTGAAGTTTCGCGGTGGCCGTGAGCCGTTATTGTATCTTTCGAATCCAGCCGGCATTGACCCGCAGATGCGCCGACGTCTGCTTGATGCGCAGACGCAGTTAAACCGTTTGCAGTTTCAACGGTATGCTGACCCAGCGATCCAGTCGCGTATCGAACAGGCGGAGTTGGCGTATCGGATGCAAACTTCTGTCCCCGAATTGACAGATCTTTCAGCAGAGTCACGCTCGACTCTTGCGCTTTATGGAGAAGCTGCGCGGACCCCTGGGACCTATGCGGCAAATTGTCTGTTGGCACGCCGTCTGATTGAGCGTGGTGTGCGTTTTGTTCAACTATTTCACCGAGGTTGGGATCATCATCTTAATCTCCCAACTCGAATCCAAGACAAATGTCGTGAAACAGACCAGGCATCAGCGGCACTGGTGCTGGATTTGAAGCAGCGTGGATTGTTAGAGGACACTTTGGTCGTTTGGGCAGGTGAGTTTGGCCGTACTGCTTACTGCCAAGGTGAATTGACTGCTGAAAACTATGGTCGTGATCATCATCCACGGTGTTTTTCCGCCTGGTTAGCAGGTGGCGGAATCCGGCCAGGATTCGTTTATGGAAAAACCGACGATTTTTCGTACAACATTGTTGAGAACCCGGTCCATGTACACGATTTGCAAGCGACGATCTTGGCTTGTCTAGGAATTGACCATGAACGACTGGTCTACCGCTTCCGTGGTCGTGACTACCGTCTGACAGATGTCGCTGGTCAGGTTGTTAACGATATATTGCTTTAAGGTGTTGTGAGCTCATGTTTGACTGAGGTTACGTTGCCGTTATCCGTTGGATAACGGCCTCGGTGAACTCTTGCGTATTGAGCGATCCTCCCAGGTCACGGGTGGTTTGTTGTTCAAAAAGTGCCTGGTTGTATGCGTGCTTGAGTCGCGTTGCCGCAGTTTTGCAGGCGTCGTCACCACGTGTATCGTTGAGATAATTCAGCATCATCACGGCCGACATTAGCAGTGCGAGAGGGTTTGCAATACCTTGTCCAGCGATGTCGGGGGCGGAGCCATGTACTGCCTCGAAAACGGCCTGATGGTCTCCGAAATTAGCTCCAGGGATTACACCTAGGCCACCTACCAGGCCTGCGCAGAGGTCACTTACGACATCACCATAGAGGTTTTCCAGCAGGAGGATGTCGAATTGCGTGGGGTCCTGAACAAGTTTCATGCAGCCGGCATCGATGATCGCCTCTTCATACTGGATGTTTGGGTAGTCATGTTCGTGGACGTGTCTCGCACATTGCAGGAACAAGCCGTCCGTCATTTTCATGATGTTAGCTTTATGGAAGACGGTGATTTTTTTACGTCTGCGTTTTGTCGCGAAACGGAATGCCCATTGAGCGATACGTGTGCAAGCTGATTCAGTTGCCACTTTCATGCTCATCACAGCATCGTCAGTTACCTGATTTTCTACGCCACTGTAAAGTCCTTCAGTGTTTTCGCGAATTACGATCAAGTCGACGTCCTCAAAGCGGCTGGAGACACCCGCCAAATTCCGCACCGGACGAACTGCGGCGTACAGGCATAGTCGTTTGCGCAACTGAACATTGACGGACTGGAAGCCTTTGCCGACTGGTGTGGTGCAGGGACCTTTTAGTGCGACGCCAAGATGTTGGATGGCTTCCACGGTTTCAGCAGGTAATGCGTCCTGACCGTTTTCAAGGGCGGTCAGTCCAGCTGTGAATGGAGTGAAACTGACTGGTGCTTCGGCGGCTTCCAGAATGCGGACGACAGATTCTGCAACCTCGGGGCCAATTCCGTCACCGGGAATCAAGACGACCTGATGGTGTGTCATGGGTATTTCTGATGCAAAGAGGGCAAGCCAATAGGCTGGGAATGGTGGTCGCACACCGTGGCTGCATTTCTCTGCAGATGGCCACGCGGTTGCATTTTAGCTCTGTTCCAGCGCCTCGTGGTGGCCGAGGGGAATGTCTGATTTGGCAGCGTTAATACAGCCGGACAGTCGGTGGGAGTGACAAGATGGCGGCGAGTGAAGGCCGCGAACATCACAGCTCTCCAAACTAACCTGTTTCACCCTAACGTGACCATACCATGGGCCAAGAAACGGGCCAAACACCTGGTTGCGATGTGCCGTACAGGCGGTACGTGGTGTAAATCGCAAGCAAGCCTGCCGCACAACACACCAATTTTCGCATTACACGCCTTCGGCGCGACGACGTGAGAATGGCGTTTCTGGCGATTTCGTTTGCCAAACTTCTCAGCGGGGCGAGAGAAGCCTGGCTCGTATTTTCGCAAACGCGCGCGGTTGCGAAGAGGGGGGCGCGTGATTGTTGTTTTTCGTGTTGCGAGTGAGGCTTCAATCCATTTGCTGATGGTGCTGCACCTGGCCGCGACGGAAAGCATGAATCGGGGGCAGCACGCCTACTGGAAACAGTACTCTCCCGGCTTGTCTTCGAGACCGGGGGGGAACCATTTTGCAGGCTCGTCAAGTAAGCCGCCATGGTTGTTAGCTGGAAATGTGGATTGGAGTTCAAGAGTGATTCATCTGTGTTCAAATCATGGTTGTCACCATCGTCCGCAGACAGGTTTGTGCCACTGGCAGCTTGCGGAGCTAATGAAACACCGTTGGTTGTGGTGGCCGTTCGCTCGGTGGTGACGCCAGTACGAGGCTGTGGGCCCGCGGCGGTTAGGTGCAGAGCTTGCTGTACATCAGCGTAATCAGGCATGGAAAGCACTCGGTCAATAAGTCACAGGAACGCTGCAAAGCCGCTTGTGTCATATCGATCTGTACGAGCCTTTGATTCGCGGTGTGCTGCACCAAGCAGTGCCCGGTCCATAAGGCTTGACAGATTCACCCTGTCTGAGATCTACGTCGCTATGGGAAGCCAGTCAAATTTCACAAGTCAGGGAATTGGTTGGTGACTTTGACCCCTGGTCGTGCAGACCGTGCGATGAAACATAGCGAAATGTCACAAAAACGGTTGTATCTCTGTGCCGGATGTGTCGATTATCGAAAGGCAACCAGTGAGGACGATTGTTCCAGGGGGTGTGATTGCAGTAGAGCTGCGGCAAGTAGGGGCGGGTGAATCTCGTAGCTCTACGGTCGATTGCTCGCTTTATATCTGCCGGGCGCAGTCCCAGAGGTCCTTATTGGATTTGCAAGTAACTTAGGGGGGTAAGGCGTTACGTCACGTTGCTTGGGCCGAGATGCGAGCCTTCGTGTGCGGTTCTATTTCGTCCGCCTTGCGCCGTAATGCGCACTATAGTTTTTTGCCGCTTTATCCCCGGTTGTTGTGGAGCGGAGTGGCAATGACAGGCGGTTTTGCATCCGTTCATGTGTGACGTGCGTTAACGTTGAATCGTGAAGGTAGAGGCTAATATGTCACGAAACGAAGCAATTCAGGGCTTGGGACAGATATTGATCCGACGCCGAGACGCCCTTCGCAAGGCGCTGGCAGGCGACTTGAGTTCTTTGAAGGCGCTCCGCGATCAATCGCGAGGTGATGTTCTTGATGCCGCGTTAGATAACGCGCATGACGAAATTAACTCTCAACTGGCTGAGGTAGAGAGTCGAGAATTGGCCCAAATCGAGAATGCGCTGGAACAAATGCGCGAAGGTCGCTATGGCCTTTGCCAAGGTTGTGAAAAGCCTATTCCGTTGGCTCGAATGCAGGCACTGCCTTATGCAATTTTGTGCATTGAATGTCAGCAAGAGATTGAGAAGTCGGGAGGAGATCTTGGTGACAGGTCGGATTGGGGGAGGTTGCTTGACTCCGCCTCTACCGAAGGTGAAGTCATGATTAGCGATCTGGAGATGGACGCGACCTGATTTGCGTTTTCAGTTATTGCGCGACCACGGGTGCAAATTCTTCGGCCGGCCCCAGAGCTTACTTGCAGGTTGCGCAGAATGTGCGTGGTTCTGTGTGGTCGCGTACCACAGCAGCCGTGTCACGTGCCAGAATTTCGTTGCCACTCGCACGATTGACTCTGCTCCAGCCGATGGCTTGCAGGAACTTACCATGCGACGAAGTGCAGAGTGCTGGGTTGATAAGGTACTCCGCGCAACGTTGATCGCATGTGTGCTGATGGTAATGGGGCCGCCAGGCGTCGCGCAGCAACCAGCTGCGCTCGATGCACAGGATGACCGAGAGCGTCTCTACAGCGAAATCCAGGCAGAAGTTGCGGCGATTCGCCGCCAGGGCAGTTTGCTCAAGAAAGTAATTCAATATGTGAGACCGTCCGTGGTTCACGTTGAGAGCCGAAAGCCAGCCGACAAGACAGGACTGGACCGAGATGTTGCAGAGGCTGGGTCGGGAGTCATTATTAAGAGAAGGAATTCTTTTTATGTGCTGACAAATTGGCATGTGATCCGAAACTCAGCCAGGTCCGATATTGTTGTCGCTTTGGCCGATGGCAGGCGGCTTCAGCCAACCAGGATTGAAAAGGATGAGATCACCGATATTGCCGTAATGAGAGTTGCTGCAGCCCGTTTGGTGCCAGCACAGCTGGGGGACAGCCGGGCAGCGGAGATTGGTGACTTTGTGCTGGCATTCGGTAGCCCGTTTGGTTTGAATCACTCAGTGACCTTCGGAATTATCAGTGCAAAAAATCGCCGTGATCTAACATTAGGGTCTGAAGTCGAGCTGCAAGACTTCGTGCAAACGGATGCCGCAATTAACCCCGGTAACAGCGGCGGCCCGTTATTGAATTTGCGTGGTGAAGTCATTGGAATCAACACCGCGATTGCAAGTAGTAGTGGCGGAAGCGAGGGGATTGGTTTTGCCATTCCAATTCGTTTGGCGAACGAAGTCGCCGAGCAGCTGATTGACCATGGCAATGTCACACGCGCCTTTTTAGGTGTCCATCTGGATAGCAGCTATGACGCGGATGCCGCTCGTGAGTTAGGTTTGTTGAGCCCGGGTGGTGCGCGGATCAAATTGGTGACAGAGAATTCGGCGGCTGCGAATGCGAAGCTTACGCCAGATGATGTGATTCTACAGTTCGATGGTGTGAAAATTGAAGACGACAATCACTTGATCAATCAAGTGAAATTGACTCCAGTTGGCGCCAGGGTTGAGGTTGTCGTTTTGCGAAACGCCAGGCGGATCGTGGTTCAAGTCCAAATGGGCGCTCGTGATGGATAGTAGAGGCCCGCTCTAGACAATGGCTATTGCGCATCAGGTACGGCGGCAACCATGCCTGGCATTGTCGCCGCAGACCTTCTGGCACCCGTAGGAGAACAACGCGCAGAAGTCATAATTACTACTGCCCTTCGAACATCCCTGGAGTGCGACGGACGGAGCATTGCAAGGGACTGACACATGCCGGGCTAACTAATAAGACTGCCGTACTGTGGCTGCAAGCGTTACGCCACGAGACGGAAGCCTATGAGACTAGCTCATATGGGTGGCCCGGCAGCTTTCTTGTTTCCTCCTGATACGCCAAACGTTTGACGCGGTAGGCTCCGTCTCGTGTTTCTGGTTAATGAATCGGTCGACAAAGCCACTGGTCTACAGTTGAAGCTCTGTCTGCTCACAGTATTTGTGACTGCAGAAACAGTGTTACTTCCCGATTTTAAGAGCAATACGCGCCAGTGGGTGCCGCGGTTTCAACTGGACCTGAAGTCAACCCGGGATGACAGCAAAACCGCTGGCCAGCTTTTACTGTCGGGCAGCACTACGAGCCAATTGGGGGATTGATGTGACGAAAATAGCGATAAGTGTGCCGAAGTCAGGTGTTTGATCACCTGATATGTTGGCAGAATTGCGATAAGGAGCTGGTACAAAGCTGAGATTCCTGGGAGAATGAAGGAGTTCGCGCAAACTCGTTATGAACGTTTCAACACCGTCGCCAGAAAGACCGCGTTTTCTGCATTAAGAGGAACGATCGATGTCTGCCACCCGAGTGATGCAATGGTCGATTACGTTGCTTCTTCTGGTTGTGATTCAGTTGCTTCCCCCCCTGGCTTTCGCGCAGCGTCGCGGCAGTGATCGTGGTCGAGGTGAAGGGAGCGATCGCGGTCGGGGTGAACGAAGTAGTC
>CAZITS010000231.1:3528-8038 GCA_964542185.1 uncultured Pirellulaceae bacterium | reverse complement strand
GTCGGATTGCGTTTTGCGTAGTTGTTTCGCGCTGTTGCTCGTCCATTCTCCGGAACTATGGAAATGTCAGACCGTTCACTACTGACCGCGGTGGCTGTCGACGGGTTAGGCCGCGATGTGGTCTACACGGCCTCTTGGCAACCGCCGGCCTGGGTGCCTGCCTTGGTTCTGGCCATGGCCAGCATCGTCGTATTTATCCTGTACAGGCGAGAACGCCAATTGATAAGTAGGTTCCGGTGTGGCTTGCTGATCTTGTGTCGTTTGGCAACAGTTGGTCTGGTCGTGTTCATGTTGTTTGGGTGGATGCGACGTGAATACCAGACAGTGCTTCCCGATCTAGTTGTGTTGATTGACAATTCTGAGAGCATGGCGCACGAGGATCAGCTGGTCGACGTAGATTCAAGGGAACAATTACTCAGGGAATTGCAGCAGGTTGGCTTGAGGAACGCATCGCGAATCAATCTCGCCAGGTTGTTCTTGTTGGAACGTGGAGAATCACTACTCAAACGACTTGCCAGCAATTACAACCTCCATCTTTGCGATTTAGTTTCAAGTGACAGGAGTCCGACAGCGCCGACCCCCGCGAATGCCGTGAGAGCATTGCTGGCGGACGGGAAGTCGAGTCAGTTAGGCCGACGCGTGCGCGAGCTGCTTGAGCAACAGCGTGGTCGCGCGACTGTAGCCTTAGTTGTGTTTTCGGATGGCATTACAACGGAAGGTGAACTGCTTAGCGAAGTAGCGGAGGATGCGCGACGACAGGGAGTTCCGTTGTATGTCGTGCAACTGGGCGACAGTAGCCCACGACGCGATTTGCGGATTTCAGATCTGGTGGCTGATCGGACGGTATTTCCACACGATTTGGTGACGGTGTCAGTGAATCTACATTCCGCAGGTTTGTCTGTGAGCGACGTGACTGTCCGGTTGCGTGAAGAAGGCATGGCCACACCAGTAACGCAAGTGACGGTTTCACTTGATGCAAACCAATCTCGCAGGGTTAATTTGTCATTTCGACCTGATGCCGAAGGTGTTTTCAATTACGTGGTCGAAGTAGATTCCCAAGCTGACGAGCAGCAGGTCGCAAATAACCGCTTGCCTTACAAGTTGGTAGTTGAAGACGCACGGATCCATGTGCTTTTTGTGCAGGATTACCCGAGTTACGAATGGAGGTACCTGACGACATTGCTCGGAAGGACTTTGCAACGTAACGGATCTCCAGGTCAATCTATTGAGATGACGACCGTTTTGCATCAAGCGGAGTCCGGGTTTGTTGCAGAGAATACAATGACGCTCGATACCCTGACTAACGAGGCCCTTAATCCTGAGAAAGTTGATGTTGTTGTTTTCGGGGACGTGGATCCAGCACGTATGAGTCGGGATCTCATGGAGCGTCTGAGGCAATTTGTCGTTGAACAGGGACGGGGAATTGTATTTCTGGCAGGGCCGAGATTTACTCCGCTTGCCTATCGGGATACGCCTTTGGCTGCGTTGCTGCCGATTGATTTGACCAAGACCCAACTTCCTTCTGCAGCGAGCGCAGTTTCTGAAGAAATGACGTTTCAAACGCGATTGACTGCGCTAGGCCAGACAACGGAATTTATGAGGTTGGTTGATGATTCGCAGGATAATCAACGCGTCTGGCGTGATTTTCCGGAGCTGCACTGGATGCTGGAGACGTCCGCTGTACTTCCTGCTGCCCGCGTTCTGGCAATTCACCCACGCCGCGTTGCGGAGAGCGGGGAGCCGTTGCCTTTGATATGCATGCAATTTGTGGGTAGAGGGAAGGTCGTTTATCACGCCACGGATGAAAGTTACCGATGGTCGCGACATTCTGAAGGAGATCAGCACTATGCGCGGTACTGGTTACAACTCATTCGTTATCTATGCCCCTCCAGGAATAACGCAGCGGAAGCTCTTGTGAATTTGCAAGCCGGTCGTGACGAATACAGGCTTGGTGATCTGGCGAGAATAGTATTGCATTTTGGTGACGAACGTTTGGCGCCGGCGGGAGATGATGGTGCGGTGGTAGTCGTGCAGAGACAGGGAGGGCGGCGGCACCGAGTTGCAATGTCACGCATTGGTAATCGGCGCGGCGAATTTAGTGGCGGTATCTCTGCGCTGCCAGTGGGGGAATATCGAATCTGGCTGGCCGAACCGGCCCTGCCAGAGCACTCGCCCACGGCGCAGTTTGCGGTGCGTAACCCGGACGATGAATACGTGCGACTGCGAGTCGACTCAGAAGAGTTAAAAGCTGCAGCGGAACGGTCGGGTGGACGTTACTATGCAGGAACGGAAGCCCGACGTTTAGCGAGAGATTTGCCTGCGGGGAAACAGGTTCGCATGCAGGCCTTGCCACCAACTCCAGCCTGGAACACAGGGTGGCTTGCTGCATTGTTCGTTGGGCTGTTGGTTGTCGAGTGGTCGCTACGCAAGCACAGTGCACTGCCGTAGGCTCGCGTTTTCCCAAGAAGAGTGGGGCAGGAGTACGGCCGTAGCTCACTGACTGGTTGCTTGTTGCGAGCTTACTTTGTTTTCGGCTTCTTCCGCTGCTACCGATGCGTTGGCCCAAAGTTGCCTGATTTCTGCGGCAATGAAGAATGAACCTGTGACACAGATCAGATCTGACGGTGCGGCCAGGTCTTGGGCCGTCCGCCATGCTTCGGCCGGCGTCGCGGCAACATGGATTTCGGAAAACGCCCCCAGGCCTGTGTTCTCCTTGATCAGAGCGATCTCTTTGAGAATCTCTTTGGCTGCTAAGGCTCTGGGATTGTTGCGGTAGCGGGTGACGATGCAATGGGTAAAACGTGGGAGCAGCACCTGTAACATGCCTGCTGCGTCTTTATCTTGGCTGGTGGAGAAAATCAGGATGGAAGAGCCAGGAGTATGAAAGTGCTCAGCAAGTGTTTGATTCAGTGCTTTGGCAGAAGCTAGATTGTGGGCAGCATCAACAATGACCACCGGATGTTTCGAAAGGGTTTCTACCCGCGCGGGGCAAGACACGTTGTGCAGGCCATCGCGGATGTGGTGGTCATGAATTTGCCAGCCCTGGTCCTGCAACTGCCGGATTGCGGCAACTGCAAGCGACGCATTGGCGGCCTGATGTGTCCCTAGCAATGGCACGCGTAAATCACTAAGAGAGCCGTGTTGTGGATCTCGCAAATCTTGATAGGTAAAGGTTGTAGTTGCGGTTGCCGAATCGGAGGGATCGGCTGAATGTTGTGCCGGATTACTGACTTCGGACGCTGACCGATTGGTTACATCAAACGAGAACTGTTGATCGAGTGAGAAGAGAGGTGCGTCTCGCTGTTGGACGATCTGGTGGATAACGTCCCGGGGTTCGGCCTCTGTGACCCCACTGATCACTGCGATTCCAGGTTTGACGATACCAGCCTTTTCCGCAGCGATTTCAGCAAGTGTGTTTCCGAGTTGCGCAGTGTGGTCGAGGCTGATGCTGGTTATCACGGAAATCAACGGCTGGCAAATGTTGGTTGAATCGAGGCGGCCCCCCATGCCTACTTCGATGACGGCAATGTCGACGGAACTTGTCGCAAAATGCAGCCATGCGAGCGCAGTAGTCAGTTCGAAGTAAGTGGGGCTTGCGGATTCCTGTTTTTCAAGTGTTGTTACGACAGGACGGAGCCGGTCGACCAGCGTGATCAGTTCTTGCTGTGTGCAATTTTCACCATTGACCTGAAAACGCTCTTCTAGTTGATTGAGATGCGGAGAGGTGTAAAGGCCGGTCCGCAACCCGGCATGGCCCAGTATGGATGCGAGCATAGAGGCTGTAGAGCCCTTACCTTTGGTGCCCGCCACGTGCACTACCGGAACACGGTCTTGCGGATTGCCTAGTTCCGCCAGGAGTTTGCCCATGCGGTCGAGTTTGAAGTTCCGCATTGTTTGCGCGGCCGCTGGGTTCCGCTCGTAATTGATTCGGTCGAGCAGAAACCCTAAGGCGGCGCGATAGTCGGAATCGACAGCTGAATTCTCCATGATTTCTCCGCGAGCAGGTCTCGACGCTTGGCGCGACGAAGAATGAAGCCGCAGTATAATATTAAGGTAATGCGCTACCGCGTTATCGGCGGTAGAAACTGGATGAGCGGTTGCTCGAGCTAAGGGGATGGAAACCCTGTGGTGACCTCCTGCCCGGTCAAGTCAGGTGGTCTCTAACGATTACATCACGCCCAAATGACCAACCTCGGCGAAGTAGCATGCAGAGGAATCATCGATCCTTGCGGGGTATTTACTGCCGGCTTATAGTGAGTCATTCGGCTGTAATTGGTCCAAGGAATGCAAGATTTCAGCGGATTTTCCCGCATTCTTGAACCCATATTCAAATCCGACCGTACAAAAACAAGGCAGCTTTCATTTGGATTTCCTTATCGATATTTCAGCTGTGAGATTCTAACTGGCACGTTGCTCCAGATGAATGGTGCGTTTGGTACTTCGGGTTCGATCACTCATTTCAACAAGTTTCTGGTTGCTGAAGTCTGCGAGCATTCACGCGAGCATTCAC
>CAZITS010000231.1:0-3428 GCA_964542185.1 uncultured Pirellulaceae bacterium | reverse complement strand
CATTTCAACAAGTTTCTGGTTGCTGAAGTCTGCGAGCATTCACGCGAGCATTCACAATTGTTCAGATCGGTCAAAGATTTGGCCAGGAAATATCTTTCAGGATAAAGGCCCATGTCAGTGGAAACGGTGACAAACCCGGAGCCGGCTACACCTGAGACGGAACCGTCTGAGGTCGTCATTGAAACTCGCAACTTGCGTAAGGTTTATCGTGATTTTTGGGGTCGCGAGAAAGTACGGGCTTTGAATGCACTTGATCTGGAAGTGCGTCGCGGTGAGATTTTTGGACTTCTCGGTCCTAATGGTTCAGGAAAGTCGACAACGATCAAACTACTGCTGGGATTGCTATTTCCCACGAGCGGGCAGGCGCTTGTATTTGATCGTGACGCGAGCGATGTCGAAAAAAATGAACGCATCGGCTATCTACCGGAAGAGTCCTACCTCTACCGATTCTTGAATGCCGAGGAAACACTTGATTTCTACGGGCGGCTATTCGATATGGACGCCCAGACCCGTCGTGAACGAGTTGATTCGCTTATCGACATGGTAGGGCTGGAATGGGCGAAACGCCGGCAGTTGCGAGAATATTCCAAGGGGATGACCCGACGGATTGGATTGGCGCAGGCCTTAATTAACGATCCCGAATTGATCCTCCTCGATGAACCAACGACTGGCTTGGATCCAATTGGTACGAGAGAGATGAAAGACTTGATTATCAAGTTGCGGGACCAAGGCAAAACGGTGTTGATGTGCAGCCATTTGTTAGCCGACGTGCAGGATGTGTGCGACCGAATTGCGATCCTGCATCAGGGTGACCTGAAGGAAATGGGTCGTGTTGATAGTCTCTTGACAGTAAAAGACGTCACTCAAGTGCAGGCTCGTGGTTTAAGTGCAGAGGCTGAAGACGAAATTCGGGAAGTGATCAGTAGACACGGTGGCAAGTTAATGGCGATGGACCACCCTACGTCGACATTGGAGGAGCTGTTTTTGCGGATCGTACGCGATAGCGAAGAACGTCCTGGGCGCCGAACTGTGGAACATGAATGAGAATCGTCTCCCTTGTCTTTGATGTTAGACCTGCGGTGACGTCTATTTTTTGGCTGAATAACAATGGTTGTTGACGAACTAGAACTTCTCTCCTTTCTCGAGTGGCTGCTGCCAGGTGGCGATGGCAGCGAAATGAAAATCGGCGCGCTGGGCGTGTTCTTGCTGATTGTGCCCGCGCTCTCAGCCACTGTGGCCTTTGTGTGTTACCTGTTTTCCGTGGCCCGGCATGGTCCTTCGGAAGGGTTTTACACCGTCGCACGCACCGTTGCGGCAGGTGTCACAGATATTTCTCACATATCGCCACGTCGCGTTTGGGCGATGGCCCGGCTGGCGATTAACGAGGCCGTTCGTCGGCGCGTTCTGATTGTTGTTGCGATATTCATGTTGGTCTTGTTGTTCGCTGGCTGGTTTCTAGACAGCGGTAGTGAACATCCGGCCCGACTCTACATCAGTTTCGTATTGACGATGACGACGTACCTGGCGCTTGCCTTAGGACTCTTGTTGAGTACGTTTAGCCTTCCCAACGATATCAAAAATAAGACGATCCATACGATTCTCACCAAGCCCGTGCGGCAAGTGGAAATCGTATTGGGGAGAATTCTTGGTTTTGTTTTGGTCGGTACCGCGATGCTCGTGGTGATGGGGTTAGGAAGCTATTTGTTCGTGCGCAGAGGCCTCAGCCACACGCACACGGTTGAGTCTTTCGAAAGAGTTGAGGGCGTGGCGGGTGGGCAGAATGAAAATCCTGTAGTGTGGCGGGGTACTCTTACGTCGGCAGACCGCCATACCCATACGTTTGAAGTGCACCAGAATGGTGAAGGTCAGACTGATATTCAACGCGGTCACTGGCACCAAGTCGTAAAGCAATCGGAAAAAGACGGCAAACCTGTTTTTGCGATCGGCCCTCCCCAGGGGTGGTTGCAAGCACGCGTTCCGATTTACGGCGGATTGATGTTTCTCGATCGTAACGGTCAATCAGCGCAGCAGGGGATCAATGTCGGTAAGGAATGGGATTACCGTGGGTACATTGAAGGTGGCTCACAGGCGGCGGCCATTTGGACCTTCAGGGGGATTACAGAACAGGCTTTTCCAGAACAGTTGTCGTTGGAATTGAATTTGCGAGTGTTTCGTAGCTTCAAGGGTGAAATTGAAAGAGGAGTGTTGGGTAGTATTTACTTGAGTAATCCTGATAGCGGCGCAGCGATGCGCAGTGTTCCGGTGAGCTTTGAAGCTAAAGAATTTAGTATCGATGAGATTGTTTTTGGCCGGTCACTGGATGTCATTGAAAGAGACGGGATTCCACGTGAGGGTGACATTTTCAAGGACCTGGTTAGCAAAGATGGAGCGCTGAATGTGATTGTTCAGTGCTCCGAACGCGCTCAGTATTTTGGAATGGCTCAGGGTGACGTCTACGTGCGTTCCGCGGATGCGCCCTTTTTTATGAATTTTTTCAAAGGTTATATCGGCATCTGGTTGCAGATGGTGATGGTCACTGCTTTCGGTGTCATGTTCAGCACATTTCTAAATGCCGCAGTGGCAATGTTGACTACTTTCAGTTGCGTAATACTCGGTTTTCGCAGCGAATTTGTCTCTGACATCCGAACAGGAGATCTCGAAGGCGGTGGGCCGATCGAGGCGACGGTACGTCTGTTGACTCAAATGAATTTGAGTGGTGAGTTCTCGGACCAGTTAGTGACCAAAGTGGTTCAGTTTGTAGATCAGGGTTTGCTCCTGTTAATGTCATTTACTGCAAACATCCTTCCTAATTACAATGCGTTTGATACGACAGATTACGTTGCCTACGGGTTTGATATTTACGGCGGTTTGTTGAGTCGAAATCTAACGATCGGTTTGGTGTATACTTTGGCAGCAGCCTTGGTTGGGTACTTTTTCTTGAAGACACGAGAAGTCGCGGCATGAATCAGAACGCCACGGTCACTCGAAAAGCGGCTTACATTGGAACTATTGCAGTTCTGTTGATTCCGCTGTTCTGGCTCGGGCAGCCACCTGTCACCGAGGAACAAGGCCGCCGCCCAGGTGGCCTTCTATCTCAAGTTCGAGAGCGTGAAGAATTAGCGCAAGCAAGCTTGGGGGATATCGATCCTGCCAGCGAATCGATGCGTTTGGTCACTTTGGGCATGCGTGGCGTCGCTGCCAATATTCTGTGGAGCAAGGCCCACGACTATAAGATCCGAGAAGACTGGGACAACCTGGCAGCGACACTCAATCAGATCGCCAAGTTGCAGCCTAATTTTATCTCTATTTGGGAATTCCAGGCTCATAACCTTTCCTACAACATCTCTGCGGAATTCGACGACTACCGCCATCGGTATCGTTGGGTGACGCGGGGTATTCGGTACTTGTTGGAAGGTACCGAGTTCAAC
>CAZITS010000230.1:0-8046 GCA_964542185.1 uncultured Pirellulaceae bacterium | reverse complement strand
GGTTTGCTACATCAAGGAAAGCGTGTGAGTGCCTCACTCGCGGCGTTCTGTAATGCCTGCGGCAGATCAGAGTCGCGAATCTGCGCAAGCCGGTCACGCAAATCCGACAGATCAGAGGCGGGCTTTCGCGCGGCCAATCGACCCGCTGCTCGAATCGCATTCATCATGACCAGGCTTCGCTTCCTGACACGTTCCGAATCTGATACTTCTCCTTCGACAACCTGACTGTTCTGAGCATCCAGCATCGCCAGCAGAACCGGAACAGCACGCGTGTCGCCGTGCCGGCAAAGGCCAATTGCCGCGTTGTACCGTGCGTTCGGAAATGCGTCTTGCAACATCTCCCCAAGTCGGTCCCTGGCATTCTGGCCACCGACGACCCCCAGAGTATACGCCGCAGCAGACCGAATCTTGGCGCGTTCGCTGTCGCTGCCTTGCTCCGCATAATCACGCGAAGCGTCCAGCAAGGCCGCGAGTAGTTGTTCATTCGCCTGTAGCACCTTTGCGTCCTGTACCGCAACAAGATTTCTAGCCAGCACCGCGATCGCTTGTAACGCCGCGTCCCGCACCAACAAGTCTTCAGTGGTACGGTCGGTACGGACCGCCTCAATCAATGCCGGCAAGGCTTCCGCAACTCGAAACTCACCCAGCGCCCGACACACAAACACACGCATCAAGACGCTTTTTTCATCGGTCGCACCAGCAGCCAACTGTCCTCGCAAAACTTGCGCGAGGTTCTCCGCGAGCAGCACATCCTTTTTGAGCTGATCATTGCTGGGATTGCGAAGCATTTCCGCGAGAATGTCGGCTTTTTGCCAGCCTGACTCATTGGGGACGCGCAGCGCCGCAACAAGATCCTGCGGGTCATTTCCCAGATGCGCCATCCATGTGAAAGCAAGCCACACGCCCACGATCACGGAAACGATCATCATGGGGATCAAGAACAGCTGCAGAATAAAACCGGCGGTCGGTGCTTCTACCGGCGGCAGTGCCGAAGCACTCCCGTCGACGGGCACTGATGCTGCTGGGGAGTCCGTCTCCGGCGGAGGAGAATCCGGATAGTCGTTCGAATCAGTGGACATCAATAAGCGATCGACTGGGTGATAAACACAACAAGAACAAAACGTCTCACATACACCAGTGTTTAGCGGGGCGCCGACTGTGTCAACCGGCAACGTTCCGCGACACAGGTGCCAACCACCGCACTGACAAACGCCAGCCGGCTTTCCACGTCAACTGGAAACAGCTGAAACCCACACCTCAGTGCGACGGCTCGCATCACGACATCCATAGGCACTCAACAGCTAGTGCTGCGTTGCGGTACCGTTTACCGAGTCGATGCAAAACCGGTCTCCATCAAAATCAACCGTGACATGGCTGCCTTCGTGAACCGTACCCTTGAGAATCTGGGTTGCCAGCGGGTTATGGAGTTGTTGTTGAATCACGCGTTTGAGAGGACGCGCTCCGTACGTCGGATCGTAACCTTCTTCGGCAATTGCGTCCCGGGCAGCGTCAGTCACCTCCAACGTCGTTGCCTGCTCGGCAAGTTGACGCGAAAGCCGCTGCAACTGTAAACCCACGATTTGACTGATCTGCCCACGGGTTAGCGGCTTGAACACCAAAGTCTCATCGATGCGGTTAAGAAACTCCGGCAGAAAACGGGCCTGTAACAACTCGTGTAACGAGTCCTTCATCTGCTCTTCGGTGCCGCCATCCTGTGAAACCTGCTGAATCAACTGGCTGCCAAGATTACTAGTCATCACCAGAATGCAATTGGTGAAATCAACTGTCTTACCGTGGTTATCAGTCAATCTTCCGTCGTCGAGAACCTGCAACAATAAATTAAAAACGTCGGTGTGTGCTTTTTCGATTTCATCCAACAAGATCACACTATAGGGACGGCGCCGAACTGCCTCGGTTAACTTGCCGCCTTCTTCGTAACCTACGTAGCCGGGAGGGGCTCCAATCAACCGGCTGACGGTGTGTTTTTCCATGAACTCACTCATATCCAATCGCACCATCGCATGCTCATCGTCGAACATGACTTCTGCCAGTGCCTTGCAGACCTCGGTCTTGCCAACCCCGGTCGGACCCAGGAACAAAAAAGACCCGATCGGACGATTCGGATCCTGGAGCCCACTGCGACTTCGGCGCACCGCGTGAGAAACCGCTGCAATTGCTTCCTCTTGCCCAACAACCCGCAAATGCAATCGTTCTTCCATCACCAGCAACCGTGCCCTTTCAGTTTCGAGCATTTTGGCGACAGGAATTCCGGTCCACGCACTTACTACCTCGCCAATTTCCTCTTCCGTCACTTCCCGGCGCAATAACCGACGTTCGTTCTTGTTGGCGGTCGACTCCGCGCCGTCTTCCTTTACCTCTTGCACTTCCTGCGCATCCTCGGCTTCCATGCGGTCCGCCAATTGCCGGCGTTGCAGATCAAGTTCATAGAGTTTCTGGTACCCCAACTCACTGACCGGCATGCCGCGCGATTGCTGATCCTTGATGGTTGCGTCCAGCGACGTAAATTCGTGCGTCACGGCCTCAAGCTGCTGGCGTACTTTCTGGACATCGTCCAGCCCCGACTTTTCCGCTTCCCACTGCGCCCGCAGAGCAGCCAGGCTCTTCCCCAATTCGTCCATTTCTTTTTCAATCTCAGTCAGTTGATCTTGCGCAGTATCTTCGGTCTCTTCACGAAGTTGCCGCTGGACAAGCTGCAACTGACGCAAGCGTCGCTGGACTTCGTCAATTTCCGTTGGCACGCTCTCCAGTTCCATGGCGAGCCGACTGGCCGCCTCATCGATGAGGTCAATTGCCTTATCTGGCAAGAAGCGATCGGTAATGTAGCGGCTGGAAAGACGGGCGGCGGCAACGATCGCCGAGTCCTTGATCTTGACCCCGTGGTGCGCTTCGTAGCGCGGCTTCAAGCCGCGCAGAATCGAAATCGTATCCTCGGCGGTTGGCTCACCGACCTGTACCGGCTGAAACCGACGCTCTAAAGCCTTGTCTTTTTCAATGTGCTGGCGATATTCATCCAGCGTGGTTGCGCCGATGCACCGCAATTCCCCTCGAGCTAATGCAGGCTTGAGTAATTGAGCAGCATCCGCAGATCCTTCAGCCGCACCTGCCCCCACGACGGTGTGCAATTCATCAATAAACAAGATGACCTCGCCATCCGCATCTTCCATCTCACGCAGCACCGCTTTCAAGCGTTCTTCAAATTCTCCACGAAACTTGGTGCCAGCTACCAGTGCACCCATATCAAGAGCAACCACTCGCTTATTCTTGAGACTCTGCGGAACATCTGCTTGAACAATGCGCAATGCCAAACCCTCGGCAATCGCAGTCTTGCCAACCCCGGGTTCGCCGATCAACACTGGATTGTTCTTGGTGCGTCTGGAAAGCACTTGAATCACGCGCCGGATCTCTGAGTCCCGACCAATTACCGGATCCAGCTTGCCCTGATTCGCACGGTCAACCAGGTCGATTCCATACCGCTCTAACGCCTGGTATTTTTCTTCCGGGTTCTGATCGGTCACCCGAGCACTACCACGAATAACCTGCAGAGCCGCGAGAACATCCGCCTCTCGGATACCGTTCATCTGCAAAATGCGCTGGCAACTACTCTCCACATGGGTCAATGAAAGTAGTAAGTGCTCAGTCGACGTGTATTCATCCTGCATTGCCTCGGCTTGCGCTGCGGCTGCTTGCAATACGTCTTGCAGCTCGCGACTCGCCTGCGGTACAGCTCCCCCCTGACTGCTGGGAAGGCGGTCTAACTCCCCAATAGCCAAAGCCTTGAGCTGTGGGATATTTACATCCATACGTTGCAACACGGAAACAATGATTCCATCGCTTTCCGCCATCAGCGCATGCAAGAGATGCAATGGACCGGTTTCAGCATGCCCACGTTCCGTTGCCAGCTGCTGCGCCGCCACAACTGCCTCTTGAGCCTTCGTCGTCAGTTTGTCCATTCGGAATGTCATCGATTCGGACCTTTCGTTGACGGACGTTCAGATACAAAAGTCCCGTACGCATCTCAAGACAAGCCCAGTACGCACCCCCAGACAGACACAGTGCGCACAAAACAGTCCCGCACCAATCGCTCACTCCGGGCGGTGCTCTGCGGACCGTGCGCCAGAACGGACTCCACCGGCAAACCACACGGAGCACACCTTCACTTGGCGCGAGGCAGGATCCTCACGTTGCCACAGCCACAACGTCGGACAAAAACATCCGATCAGGAGTCCTTGACTTCGAACTCCGCATCGATCGCATCGTCATCCGAACTACCACCGGTACTATCCGCAGGCGGTTCATCTGCGTCCCCAGCATTGCCGTCTGCCGCCCCTGTCTTTTCGTACAAGGTCTTGCTGAATGCCATGCGTGCCTGCTCTAGCTCCTCGATTGTCGCCTTCAGCGCCGGGACATCCTCTGCCTTAGCGGCTTCCCGCACTTTCTCGATCGCTTTTTGCAAAGGATCGCGATCTGCATCGGTCAGCTTTTCGGCGTTATCTTCGATCTCTTTCTCGAGCTGATAACACATGTGTTCCGCCTCGTTGCGTGCTGTGGCCAACTCAAATTGATGTTTGTCTTCATCGGAGTTCGCCTCAGCGTCACCACGCATGCGGTCAATTTCCGCCTGGTCCAACGCGGACGCCTGTTTAATCGTCACGGAAGCCTCTTTGTCCGTTCCCAGATCCTTGGCCGACACGTCGAGAATTCCGTTTTGATCGATATCAAATTTGACCTGGATCTGTGGTGCCCCACGCGGTTGTGGAGGAATTCCTTCCAGGTTGAATTCTCCGAGCAAGCGATTGTGCGCGGCCATTTTCCGTTCACCCTGGAACACCTTAACAGTCACGGCGGTTTGCCCATCGGCAGCGGTACTAAAATTCTCCTCCTTGGCCGCAGGAATCGTCGTATTACGATTCACTAGCGCGGTAAAGATACCACCTTCGGTCTCAATACCTAAAGTAAGTGGAGTGACGTCAAGCAATAAAACATCGGTGCGATCGCCCGCCAAGACACTACCTTGGATCGCTGCGCCAGCCGCCACCACTTCATCCGGGTTGACGCCCTTATGCGGCTCCTTGCCAAACATCTCCTTCACCATCGCCTGAACCTTGGGCACCCGGGTTGAACCTCCGACAAGCACCACTTCGTCAATGTCGCCTGGAGAGAATTTTGCGTCCTTGAGCGCCTGTTCAATCGGTGTGCGACAGCGATCGACAAGGCCGTCAATCAGCTCTTCAAAAGTCGCCCTGGTAATGGTCATCTGCAAATGCTTGGGACCAGATGCGTCCGCCGTGATAAACGGCAGATTGATCTCGGTTTGCGGCACACTGCTCAGTTCTTTCTTAGCCTTCTCACAGGCTTCTTGCAGACGTTGCAATGCCATTTGATCCGTTCGCAGATCAATGCCACTTTCCGTTTTGAATTCTGCTGCCACATGGTTGATCAGCTTGTCGTCGAAAGCATCCCCACCCAAATGTGTGTCGCCACTGGTGGCGACTACCTCGAAAACCTTATGTCCGTCTTCCTCTTCTACCCGTAATACAGAGACATCAAAGGTCCCGCCACCGAGATCAAACACGACGATTTTTTCGCTCTTCTCGTGTTCGATCCCGTAAGCCATTGCAGCAGCTGTCGGTTCATTAATGATCCGGGCCACTTCCAGACCGGCGATCTCACCAGCATCTTTTGTCGCCTGGCGTTGTGCATCATTGAAGTACGCGGGGACCGTGATCACTGCCTTGTTGACCTTGTGACCCAGGTACGACTCCGCTGCTTCCTTCAATTTACGCAGCGTCTTGGCTGAAATCTCTTGCGGTGTGTACTGGTTATCATCGATACCAACTTGCACATATTCGCCGGCATCTCCTACAACGTTGTAGGGCACCATCGTTTCCTCAGATTCCACTTCATGGTGACGACGCCCCATGAACCGCTTGATCGAATAGACCGTGCGGGTAGGATTCGTCACAGCTTGTCGCTTGGCCGGTTCACCAACGAGTTCACCTTTGTCGGTGAATGCAACAACGCTGGGAGTCAACCGATTACCTTCTGCGTTCTGCAACACCTTGGGTTCACTGCCTTCCATGACAGCCACCACTGAATTCGTTGTTCCCAGGTCGATCCCAATGATCTTTTCGCCTTGTGACATACCGATGTCCTCCTGCACGTGGCCTGTTTGCACCAATGTCTTTGCTAAGTCTGGCTGGAAGCCAGTCGAATTTCCGTGAACAAAATCGAACAATCCGCCGCTACGCAGAGCCCGCCGCTACGAAGAGCAAAAACGCGGGTTTAGAAACAAGTAATGCAAAGGCCGTGCCAAGGCTAAACCAAGATGCATTTTTGGACGCAAGTCATTTAATACAAGTGCCTTACGACAACGCGCGAGAAACGTCGCATCTGGCAGTCGATTGACCGCCTCCAGAATCCTGCCATTTTGACAGCTCGCTAGTCGGCGCTGAAGGTCCGACTTATCCGCGTCAAGTGGCAGCGTAAACGCCGTGGCCCAGGACCCCGGCGCATGCGATGGTTGGTTGACACCCTGTGGAGTCGTCAGTACAAGAACGCGCATCCCTGGCGAGCTATTGCGCACCATCGGTGCGTGAACGGAAAACGATGGGGCAACGGAATTGGACAATGGCGAAAAAAAAATCCAGTCAAACGCGTGCCCCCGCCGCCAGTAAAGAACGGCAGCCCACTCTCAACCGGCTGGACCGTGACCTGGTGAAACTACTGAATCAGCGTGCCAAGGCATATCAACAGCTTGAGAAAACTGGAGACATTGCCAACGGCAACGCCGTAGCAAACGGTGTTGCCGCCGCGAATAAAGGCCCCCTGACAGAACAAACCATCGAAGCCATCTTTCGTGAATTGCACAGCGGTTGTACTCAGCTGCGAGAGAACATTCGTGTCGCATTTTTGGGCCCGGTTTACAGTTACAGTCACATCGCGGCAATCAAACGCTTTGGCCAGAGCCATGAGTTGGTTCCCGTAGGTACCATCGCAGCGGTGTTTGAGTCGGTGAATCGCGGCCAATGCCAATTCGGAATTGTGCCAATTGAAAACTCCACAGATGGCCGCGTCGTCGACACGCTGGAGATGTTTGCTCGTTTACCCGTGAAAATCTGCGGCGAAGTCAATCTGCACATTCACCATTTTTTGCTATCACTTTCCCAGCGCGCCGAAATCAAAGAAATTTACAGCAAGCCACAAGCGCTGTCCCAGTGTCGTGGTTGGCTCGCTCGGCATATGCCAGGCAGCCGGCTCGTCGAAATGACAAGTACTGCAGCGGCCGCCCAACTGGCAAGCGAAAAACCAGGGGCCGCAGCAATCGCCAGCCTGCAGGCGGGTATCAATTACGGTCTCCAACCGGCTGCATCAAATATCGAGGATAACAAGAACAACATCACACGATTTGCCGTTATTGGAGACGCATCTCCCAAACGAACAGGACACGACAAAACATCGCTGATGTTTCAGATCTCACATCAGCCAGGCACACTGGCCGACGTGATGGCGATCTTCAAACGGAATCGCCTGAACCTGACCTGGATCGAGTCGTTTCCCATGGCCGGCACACCCAATGAATACCTGTTCTTTGTCGAACTGGAAGGACATCAAAACGACGCGAAAGTCAAACGCGCCCTGACATCACTGGGAAAAAAGACCGTGCGTCTGGACGCGTTGGGAAGCTACGAGATTTCTCAGGCTGTGCAATAGCCTGTTCGACACGGCATCACACGCGATGACCGACGCTTTAGCATTCGTAGAACGGCGTAACGCGCTGCGACAACGCCTCATTCTTATTTCGAGGAAAAAAACGTGAAACGATTCCTGATTGCCGGAAACTGGAAGATGAACCTCAATCGCGCCGAGGCAGTACAGTGGGGACAACAGGTGTCCAGTGCGATTGCCGAAGACCATCCCGTGGACGTCATCGCCTGCCCACCGAGTGTTTACCTGCACGCTACTGGCGACGCTCTAAAGGGCTCTCCTGTTTCTTTAGCCGCCCAGGATATGTACCACGAACCGAAT
>CAZITS010000229.1:0-8057 GCA_964542185.1 uncultured Pirellulaceae bacterium | reverse complement strand
CCACGCCCCGCTTGCCTTCAACGTGTGGTGACGCCTCGCCATTATCTGGTTGCTCTGAAGTCAATGCCTGGGCGTACCGAGTACCTCCAGACAGCAGCACGTCCCAATTCCCATCAAGTTCCACAGCACTGGTCATCTCCAGATCGAAGTGCGTGGCCTCCACCCGGGGCTTATGCACCGAACCTGCGTTGTACTGGTTGTAATCGAACCAGCGCAACCGCATGCCGAAATCGTTGGCACCCTGCCAACCTAGCCAGACGCGCGGCGCCGCCTGATAATCGTGAGAAAGCATGCCATCGTCCGTCCCGAACGGACGCAGGAACACCACGTCGGCCCCCGCGGTCAAACCGGCGGCCGCCCCGGCTTTCCCCTTGCTTTTCTCCTGCTCCAGTGCGCTGACACGCTCGACCAGCGCGTTGTAACTATTGGTGGAAATGAACTGAAACTCATCGGAATCGCTTTGGGCCGACGCAAAGGAGCTGCTGGCAAGTACGCTGGCTAGGACAAGGAGGGTACGCATCTCTGGCTTCCTGACTCTTTGGGTGGACGACAAATGTTTCGCAGGTAACCTTCATCGGACGTGCCAGAATTGCAACCAAACGCGAAAATCCAAATGCCGTTGGTGTCAGTTTTGCAGCTTGTACCGTGCACGCTTCAATTCCGCCTCTCCACGGAAAAACCACCCTGGCTGCCTTCTCCAAAGCAACAAGCTACAATCTGCCCACCTTGTTTCTCAGCCTCTGCCTGCACTCGAAACACGGCGCAAGGTGTACCGATGCAACAAAGTGGAACCTGCCCCAAATGCGGTAGTACGGACCTGACCGAGGTCGCCAAGACGCGGACCATCGGTGTAGGCATGATTACCTGCCGTCAGTGCCGCTACGTCGAGCTCTATGCAGAGAGTTCAGAGCAGATCAAAAACACCAGGCTGACTATCGTGTTCATCTACCTGGTTTGTGCTCTGATTGTCGGCGCCCTGATCATGATTCCAATGTTGCTGAACTGGCTCACCGAATGAGGCTCATAAAATGAAATGGTTGTGGCTCTGTTCAGCGATCTTCTGTGAAGTTGTCGGCACCACCTGTCTCAAGCTGGCTTCCCAGGGGGGCAAGTACGCTGGCTGGTACGGGGCGGGTGTCGCTCTCTTCTACATCGCCTGCTTTGCCTTACTGGGTGGTGCCATGCGCCATTTTGCTCTCAGCACAGTCTACGCTACCTGGTCGGGTCTCGGTGTGGCACTGGTGGCGGTGATCGGCATTGTGGCTTTCGCTGACCCGATCAACCTGCTGAAGCTCGTGTCACTCGGAATGATCATCGCGGGCATTATCGGACTCAATCTGAGCGGCATCTCCCACTAGCAGCATCTTCTGCAGACACATCCGACAACGTTGAGAAACCTCGATCCTGGCCTCCGCGAAAAGGACTGCCGCTGGTCATACGCAACTCAACGGGATGCAGAATTGGCCAGCACGTACTTCTCCATCCGCTGGTAGAAATCCTGCATGATGCGCTGTCGATCGAAATGCTCCCAGATGATGATCTTGCGCGGATTTTCAGGCCGGTCGACCCACTTCCCGTCCCGGAACGCGGGCGCACCCATCGTGACGCGCCGGGCCCAGGCTGGATTCTTGACAATCGCGATCGCGGCCATATCAAAGAGCGGGCGTTCGCTCGGCTTGCCTGGGAATTTCTCGAACAAATCAACGGCGTAGTCGCCGAAATTGGAGAACGTCCCGCCGTGGCGGCCAGTCACCGGCTTGGCGATCTTGGGCCCCTTGCCCGGCATAATCCGGCGGACATCCGCCAGCTGAGCCTTGACCGCATCGGTGCCAGTGGGATCGCGATAGCGAACCATGACCATTTCAAAGGCGACATCCGACTCGAGAACAGGGTCGAGGGCTGTCAGATCGTTGACAAAGTTGTACTCGCCCGGGGCGGGATAGTTGGTTCCCAGCCAGACAATGCGGACCCGGCTGGCAATCTGCGGCGCTTTCTTGAGCGCCAGTGCGATGTTGGTGAGCTTCCCGATCGGCATCAACACCAATGGCCGTGAGTCGTCGGCCAGCGCCCGTTCGATAATAAAATCAACCGCAGCCGAACCGTCATATTCCGGTTTCTCGATCTGCGGAAGAATTTCCTGGTACTTGCCAGTGGCGCCCGGGACGATCTTGATCCGGGAGGTCAAATCACAGAGCTGAACCACGCGTGCGGCTTCCGCCATGTGCTGCTCGATCCCGCCACCGTTGGAGGTCGCATTGACCGTGATCCCTTCGACCGCGAAGGTATCGCCATTGAACAACAAATACGCAATCGCATGCTGGTCATCGAGTTCGTTGTTGGCATCCGTATCCAGCAGGATGCGGATCTTCTCCCCACCTTCGGCCACCTGGGCCAGGCAACACCCCAGCCCCAGTATCAGACCACCGCACATCGTCAACATCGTTTTCACCGTCGCTACTCCTGTTGGTTGCCAGAATCTGGATCGCCGCTGGCCATCATGACCTGCTCCGGCGTGGCATGTCCAGCCAGCTGGCAGGAAAAAGCATCACGTGCAGACTACTTTTTCATTCCAGAACACCATAGACTGGCGAGGGGGGGAGCAGCGACTTTCGTGCCGCAAACCACCAAGAGCAACGCATCCAAGACGGGAACACAAACGAATGAAATATCTACTAACTCTGATGATGATGAGCAGCGTCGCCGGCTGTGGAGCGCATGGGATTACAGACACCGCCCACTATCCGGGACAAGTCCAAATCGGAGACCAGGTCCCGGACTTTGAAGTGACTCTCAACGGCAAGCAGTGGAAGCTCAGTGCGTTGCGCAAAGAGTCAAAACTGACTGGCGACGGCACGATCGTGCTGACCTTCTGGTGCTCCGTTTGTCACAGCTGCCGTGATATCGAGCGCGCGCTCGACACACTCGCCAAAAAATATCAAGGCAAAGCCGGCGTGTTCGCCTTGGATGCAACTGACGGTGAAACTGCTGCCAAAGTCAATCGGTTCGCAAAAAAACATGGACTCGGCTTCCCGATCGCACTCGACCCGGCAAGTCAGACCCCGCGTATCTTCGGCACCCAACGCACTACGACTACGGTCATTATCGACCGGCAGGGCGTACTTCGATACTGTGGGCAATTTGCCGACAGTACCGATTCCTACGCAGATGATGCGCTGCGTGAACTATTGGCGGGTGTCGAAGTCACAGTCAAGACGACACCACATAATGGGTGACGGATCTAACTTGTCGAGCTTCCGTGTGAAGCTCTATTGATCGCGACGGACGCCACGACATGATGAAACCCCGCTGGCAGATTGCCGCCTGCAGAGACCTGTCTTACGCGTCAAACAGGGGCGTCATCAGGCTGCCCGAATTCAGGTGATAAGGGCGGTCCAACTGATCGCGAATTTCGGTCTGTGGGTCCACGCCCAGCGCCGTGTAAATCGTCGCCCCGACATCTGACGGATGAAAGGGCGTAGTCTGACAATAGGCGGCATGTTGATCAGACGCACCAATAATCCGTCCCGGTGTCACACCACCGCCCGCAAACAGCGCGTGAAAACACGGGCCCCAATGCTCACGGCCAGTAGGATCGGACAAGATCGTTTTGACAAACCCGCCAATCTTCGGTGTGCGGCCGAATTCACTGATTACCACCACGAGCGTTTCCGCAATCGCCCCCGTGGCGTGCAAGTCGTCAAGCAGCGCCGACAAACCCGCATCAAAAGGTGGCAACAAGCGATTCTTCAGTCCGGTAAAGTTGTCTTTATGTGTATCCCAAATCCCTGCGGGTCCCAGATTCACTTGCACCAACGGAATCCCGGACTGAATTAATCGACGGGCCAACAGCAGTGACTGTCCCCAGGTATGACGACCGTACTTGTCCCGGAGCCGACGATCCTCCTGGTTCAAGTCAAACGCCTGGACCAGCCGACCCGACATCAGCAAACGAAATGCCCGTTGCCGCTGCGCCGAGTAGCCAGCCCGGCTGGCTGCCTTCTCGAGGTCGCGTCGCTGCCGATCCAGTGTGCTGAGCAAATTGCGTCGCATCGCCAGCCGTGCGACCGTCAGACCAGCGGTCAACTGTAACCCTGCGAAACGGAAATCTGGTCGATTGGGATCCGCCTCAAGCTGCAGAGGATCGTAAGACGCACCGAGAAAGCCTGCGTTCTGACCGGCATATCCCATCGGGCCATTGGTAATAAAGTGGGGCACGTGGATACCGCTGGGCAAATCATTCTCGTCCCGGCGCGCATATTGCAAACCAGCCGAATAACAGGGCCAATCATTTCGGGTGTTGACCAGGGTGGTGCCAGGCGGTCGCTGGTCGATGCCGCCGAGCATCAATGGGGTGGCGTGTTCATGGGCGCCGGCCAGGGTGGTCAGCTCCATGGAACGCACGATCGTGTACTTGTCGGTGCGTCGCGCCAACAGGGGGAGGTGTTCACAAATCTGGGTCCCCGCTACCGCCGTGGCAATCGGCGCGAAGCTACCCCGAATCTCTGCCGGCGCGTTGGGCTTCATGTCAAATGTATCGATTTGACTCGGAGCACCGGGTAAATAGACCAGAATCACGGATTTCGCCGTGATCCCGGACCGCTCCCGCGCCGGTAGTGGCGTGCCACCTGCCAGCTGAGGAAGTATCAGCCCGGCAAAAGACGAGCATCCCACTTGCAAGGCAACGCGACGCGAGATGGACATGCGCAACTTCCAGTAAAGAACCCTGGTTCAAATCAAGATACCAATAACGCGTGCTACCTTCACAGCCACCGCCACACCCAGGCCACTGGTGATCCTTTGGGATGGGTCAGCGACAAGTGTCAGGCGAGAATCTGCTGAACCACGTTTCCATGGACGTCCGTCAGCCGGAAGTCGCGCCCGGCCTGATGGTAAGTGAGCCGCTCATGATCGAGTCCCAGCAAATGCAAAATCGTTGCATGCACATCGTGTACATGCATCCGGTCCTGCACCGCTTTGAAACCGAATTCGTCTGTCTCGCCCCAGGTCATCCCACCCCGCACGCCACCGCCAGCCAGCCACATTGAGAATCCATGGTGGTTGTGGTCGCGACCGTTGCCGTTCTCAGAGGTCGGTGTCCGGCCAAACTCTCCTCCCCAAATGATCAGTGTGTCTTCCAGCAGGCCCCGCTGCTTGAGATCGGCCAGTAACGAGGCGATGGGCTGGTCAATCGCCCGACAGAGGTTGGGAACTGTTTCATTATGGTTGGAGTGTGTGTCCCAGGGTTGGCTGTTCCCGTAGTACACCTGGACAAAACGGACACCGCGTTCGACCAGCCGCCGAGCCAGCAAACAACCGTTGGCGAAGTGGCCTTTGCCATACTCATCCCGCGTCCGCTGACTCTCCTGGTTCAGATCAAATGCATCGCTGGCGCGAAACTGCATCCGAAACGCCGTCTCCATCGAACGAATCCGGGTCTCAAATGCTTGATCCTGTCCGTTACGCCGCTGGACTTCCGCGTCGAGTTGCCGCAACAAATGGAGCTGGCGTTGCTGTGTTTGCTGATTCCATTTCTTGTTCCGCAAATGCGGGATCATCTTCTCTGGATCGATGGAAGAGTGATTGATGTAGGTCCCCTGGCAGGACGCCGGGAGAAACGCACTATTCCAGAGAATAGAAAACCGTACGGGCTTTCCTGGACAGAGCACGACATAGCCGGGCAGATCTTCGTTCTCGGTGCCAAGGCCATAGAGAAACCAGGCACCCATACTAGGTCGTGTCGGCAGAATCGTGCCATTGTTCATCTGCAGCAACGCCGGCCCGTGATTCGGATTGTCGGCGTGCACCGAACGCAGCACACAGATGTCATCGATATGCCGCCTGAGATGTGGCAACAGCTCACTGACCGGCACGCCGCTTTCGCCACAAGGCTGAAAACGATAAGGAGACGCCAGCAAACCACCAGTCGGTCTTTCCGTTACCAGGTCTGTTCCACTCGGCCGCTGACCCGCGTATTTCGCCAGCGCGGGCTTGGGATCAAACAGATCTCCATGAAACGGGCCACCATTCATGAAAAGATGAATGACCCGTTTAGCGCGTGGTGCAAAATGACAGCCCGCGGGAGTGGCACCCGCAACCGTCTCGGCAAGAGACTGCTGTGAGAGAAACGCGGTCGCGCCCAGCATACCGGGAACCGCGGCGGACTGGCGTAGCAGATGTCGCCGTGACAACAGGTTGGCAAGTGCTGGTTGCATAGGATACGTCCGGTAGTCAGTTCACGAAGAGAAATTCGTTGGAAGCCAACAGCACGTGTGCATATTGAGACCAGACATTGGCCCGATCTGCACTGCCGGTCTCTCCCAGAAATTCGATACCAAGCTGCGTCTCACGATCCGTGGGTCGACGCGCGAAGAGTAACTCGTAGGCCAATGCAATCCGCTGCTGATCCGATGTCAACTGCGCTGCCAGCAAACGCCGGGCAAGCGCTGCGGAACGCGTCAACACCAGCGGGCCGTTCAGCGCGTACAGCCCCTGCAGCGTGGTGGTGGTAGTAATCCGCTGTGGACTATGCGCGGTGGGGTCAGGAAAGTCGTGCGTCAACAGCATGGTGGACATCTCACGACGATGGATCGTGCCATAAAGCGTGCGCCGCTGATTCGCGGTGTCAGTGAGACTGACTGAGGGTCCACCGAGCGTCCTGTCAAGATCGCCAGAAACCGCCAGCATAGCATCACGCCAGGACTCGACACTCAACCGGGTGCGGGGCATCCGCGCGAGCCAGATGTTGTCAGGGTCGATTTCAGATCGGGAGCCGTCATCACGACTGGCTTGCCGGTAGGTCGCCGAAAGCACAATCTCACGATGGAGCTGCTTGAGCGACCAGCCACCCGCAATGAAGCGTGCTGCCAGATCGTTGAGCAACTTGGGATGGGAAGGACGCTGGCCGGACTGACCAAAATTGCTGGGGGTCGTCACCAGGCCACGTCCAAAATGAGCGAGCCAAATGCGGTTGACCAGAACACGCGACGCCAAAGCAGCGCCATCCGTGGTGATCGCCTGAGCCAACTCGAGTCGACCACTACCAGTCTGGAACGGCACTGGCTGGTCAGTGGTGGACAAGACCGTCAGAAAACGTCGGGGAACCACTTCGCCCAGCCGATTCGGGTTACCACGGATGAACAGCTGCAAATCCTGAGGTTGCGACTGGTAAACCAGCTTCGTCCCGGACTGCATCGTTTTGCCTTTGCGCTCCACATGCAGCGACTCTTCGACGACCGCCGAAGCCAACGGTGTATCGAAGTGCGGTGTGTCGTTACGAAACGCGGCAATCTCGGCCGTCAACGCATCAATCTCCGCCTGGGGAAGAGGCTTTTTTTTCTTCAGTTCAGCGATACTGGCTTCCCGTTTTGTGATCTCCAACAACGCTTGGCGGACCGGTGCGTAGAGCGCCTCGTCGATCGTCGGCCGCTCTTTGATGCGACAACTGGCGAAGACACCGGCCAACGCGTAGTAATCCTTCATCGTGATCGCATCGAATTTGTGGTCATGACAGCGTGCACATGCCACCGTGAGTCCCAGAAATGTCCGTGACACTGCGTCGATCCGCTCTTCCCATTCGTCAGCCACAATGACTTTGATAATCTCGCTGGGAAGCTGGAGCTCTTTCCAGTAATTGGGGCTTAGCCCCAGGAAACCGAGCGCGGGAACATCCTCTGGGCCGGTCTCTGGCATGAAGTCGGTCGCCAGCTGGCGATGAACAAATTTGTCGTAAGGCATATCTTCGTTCATCGCCTGCACAACCCAGTCGCGATAGAGGTGTGCCTGTCCCGTCGAGTATAGCCAGCTGGCGGTACGGTCGGTGTACCTGGCGAGGTCAAGCCAGACGCGCGCCCAGCGTTCCCCAAAATGCGGACTCTTGAGCAGGCGGTCCACTACGGTCTCATAAGCCCGTGGGGACGGATCTTGCACAAATGCAGCGACTTCCACCGGCGTGGGTGGTAATCCTGTCAGATCGAATGTCACCCGCCTCAGTAATTCCGCGCGGGCGATTTCCGGCGACGGTCGCAAATCCTGGCGTTCCATAGCAGCCAGCACAAAGT
>CAZITS010000228.1:0-8074 GCA_964542185.1 uncultured Pirellulaceae bacterium | reverse complement strand
ATTGGGTTGTTGGCTTTGTTCTTTGTGCCTCGCATTTCCCTGTTTTGCGGGCTGCTGCTGGCAACCTCTTTCTACCTGCTCTTTTATAGCGGCGCGTTCGAATACCACTACACAACGTTGATTCCTTTTCTGGTACTCGGATTGTTGACCCAACGTGATTTGCGGCATCCGTTCGCGCTGGTATGTATTGTTGTTGCCTGTTTGCCGTCTCCCTACTTTCTCTTCAAGCAACTTGATTTGTTCGCCTTGCCACCGGAAATGGCTGAACAGTTGCAGGGGATCGACCCGCAACGCGTGGTGACTGCCCCTGGATTGTTTTTGATGCTTGTTGTGCGGGTCATGCCGGTGATGTTTCTGGCTTTGTTCCTGGTAGCCCGCGCGTTGGACAAAGCAGGGAAAGACGATCCTGCAGATCGCCCTGAATCCTCAGGGGGCTGGTTGACGGTGTAACTGCTGATTACCAGCTGACTTCGTTGGCGGTGCGTCTGGCTAGTTGCGTTTCTGCGGGTAACTAGAATAGAGTCTGTCTATCACAGCCTGACGGAGTTGCCCGGCGGAAACGCGGAATGGATCCCAGGATGACGCAAGATACCCCACCTTATGGCAAGGTGTTTTTGACCTTTGCCCGAAACAGCCTGGTCCGTGAGATGACCTTCCGGCTGAATTTTACGCTCCAGTGTGTTTCCTCACTTTCCTGGACGTTGATGAATGTGGGCTTTTATCTGATCATCTTCAACCACGCGCAAGAGATTGGACCTGGTACCGGATGGCACAAGTACGAGTTCTTCGTGTTTTTGGCGACCACGATGTTAATTAACAGTACGGTGCAGGCGCTCTTTATGCCCAACGCCCAGGAGTTCAGCGAGTTGATTCGACGGGGCGACCTCGATTTCGCCCTCCTCAAACCGATCGACACGCAATTCCTGATCTCATTGCAGAAGATCGAGTGGTCGCAGTTTGCGAACTTTCTGGCAGGATCGATTTTGCTTGGAGTGAGTGCGTGGCAGCTTGGTACGCGGCCGGAAAATCCAATTATTTTCTCGCCGATACTGATCTTGTTATACCCACTTTACATCATCACGGGTGTGGCAATCTTGTATAGCCTGATGATTGCTCTGGCAGCGACTAGTATCTGGCTTGGACGCAATCAATCACTCTACAATTTCTGGTTTTATCTCACGAATTTTTCACGGTATCCAATGGACATCTACCAGGGATGGCCGTGGGGCAACATGCTGCGGATCTTTTTTACTTTTGTCGTTCCGGTGCTTGTTGTGGTAAATGTGCCGGCACGTCTGGTAGCTCGGCCACTTTACCCAAACCCGAGCTGGATGTTAGACATTCTCTTGCCGGTGTTCGCGTTGGTCGCGACCTTAACAAGTGTGTTTGGATCTCGTTGGGTCTTCACTCGCGCGCTCGGCAGTTACCGAAGTGCCAGCAGTTGAGTGGCGGTCCAGTATTTTGGGCGAGGTAATGCCGCGACGCCAAGGCTAGAAATCCCGCGGACGCCGAAGCTGTGATTTGACCCGAGATTGGAGCGTTGCCGGAAGACGCACTATCAGGCAGTCGGACAGAGGATCAAAACAAATCGCGCCACCACCGCCCAGATCTTGGAAATGAGCGGGGCCAATGGTCTGGGTGAGGGAGCGTATCTGCTGGCCTGCCTGGTCGAGGGTTAGCTTCTGGCCGGTGCGATGAAACACAATCTGCATTCGGACCGCGTTTGGCGTCCCTGCAGCGACGTGATACAAGGTGGATCCTAAAGCTGACAGTGTAATGGGAGTTGGCTGGAACAGTTGTTTCAAGACATGATCCAAGGGATCCGCGTTTGCGACCAACGTCGATTTGCTGTCCGCGTACCATCCTTGTTGTGCCAGCGATGCCCAATTAACGACGAGGCGACTATCCGTTTCTTGTTCCAGCCGTTTGACCATCTGCAGCAGCCGGGTTGGTTGGCTGAAATTGAGTGATACCAATGGGAATTGCGGTTCGGCACCTGGATTGTGATTGTTTGCATTCAGTGTGAGTGGGGGCAGTTTCTTGCGGGCTCGTCGAAGTTGACCGCAGAATTGTTCGACTTTGGTGTGGATCGAGTGTGTCTGATAAACGGTGAGCGTTCCGCGGGCGCCCTGCAGGCTACCAGTCCCCCCTTGCGTGCGCCACGTACTCGGCGCGACCAGACTTTGTATGAGTTTGCAAAGTTGTTCGGTTTCGGTTGGATTGGTCGCGAGGTCTTGGACGTCAATTTTACGGGAATGCGCCGCCAGATGATGGGCGCGATGGTGAATAATGATCCCTTGGTGTGAATCATACGTCGTTGTTAGTTCGAGGGGTGCAAGGAGGGCAGGGAGCATGTCCCGAAAGGTGGTTTGGTTCAGTTCGGCGGACACCGGGACAAGTGGAGAAATCTCGTGTTGTTGTAGCGATACGAGATCGAGTGTTACCGGCAGGTAGGTGAATTCCGAGACGAATCTGGCAAAGTCAAGCAGCGGCTGTCGATGGATTTCGAAAGACTCGAGTGATCTTGCAATTTGGGTTTCAATGTCGAGGCGCCGAGTGGCTGCTTTGCGTTTGGCTGGAGGGCGGATCGGCGCAGGCGTATCGTGGGGCTCCTGGCTTTCGATAGCGACGGGCAAGGGGGAGGACTCTGCGGTCGTTCGCTCTTCAACTAAGGGTGCTGTCGCCGGGGCCGCTTCGACGGGGGACTCTGCAATGACCACATCAGGTATTTCACTGGCGGGTGCAGCGGCAGAATTGCTGCGGGCTGGGTCCAATGGTGCGGGGCTCGCTTTTTCACGAGTCGGATTAGTTCGTGACGGGGCGTGTTGGGAATCATTGGTGCGCAAGTGCGCGGCTACGGTTGCACTACCGGACGACCGATCGGCGAATTGACTTGCAGTCAAGACAGCGAGTGCAATCCCAGCCGCAGCCGCGAGCACATACAAGACCCACTGACGCGTTCGTTGTGTGCTTGCTGCTGTCCAGTCACCCGTCGGTGGCAAGAGCGGCCGGTGTTCCGGGCCAGGTTTCTGTTGGGTGGATTTCGCCCAGTTACTGGAGTCTTCCTGCATCTCTGATGAGGTGGACGTGGTTGTGTCGCGTCGGCTGACGGTTTCCTCAGGCGTCGTTTCCGGTGGCGAGCGAGGCGGGGGATCGTACGCCTCGGATGCGGTAAGCGGTTCAGCAGGATGTGATTGCCCGACATCCGAATCTTGGACTGAATCGGGTGCTAATTCTGGGACCTGAACGAGGCTTTGACATTTGGGGCAACACAAGATTTGTCCCAGGGCGTGCGCACTGGACACGCGCAGTCTTGATGCACAACTAGGACAGTTGATGTGGAAAGGTTGCACAGGAGTGGCTGTAAATTAAAGTTGGTTCAAGGCGAGACAAGCCAGTCGGCTGGTGCAACTTAAGCCTATCGCATGGAGTTCCCGCTGGTCAACGGATTTGTTTGGGCACCGCTTGTTTCTCGGGAATGAAACTGAAGTACTTGCGACCTTCCATGCGAGCTTTCCAATCAGCTTTGGCAGCATTCAGGTAGGTTGGGTGTTCAAGTAAATCGAGGCCGGTTGCGGCGAGTGTTTTGGCTGCGTAGAGAATTCCTTTTTCACCGATTGACGAACCGATCGCTGCGACATTTTGCCAGCTGTGTCCGGGACTTTGAGCGCATAGGCAGGTAGTTGCGAGCCCTCCCGTGGCGACGCGCCAACTAATGTCACCGACATCGGTCGAACCTTTCCCGGGAGGAGGGTTGGTAACGGTGCGATGAATTCGGTTATCGATGGCGAGAGGAAACTGGGTGCCAAATTGCTCGGTGAGCGGGGCCTGCAGACGTCGTGCGAATGCGATTTCATTCGCGGTGAAATTCGGCGCGCCGATCCTTGTCAGATTCGCGGTCAGTAGTTCCGACAAGGGGCCGTTGGGAATGATTTCGTGGCAATCCGTGTCGATTTTTACAGCGAGCCGGGTGCGTGTCATTTGCGCGGCTCCTTTGGCGATGTCCTGTAGCCAGCGAAAATTGTATTCGACGTCGGCGTGGACGTCGGCGCGACAGAAGTACCAGACTGTCGCCTTGGGAGGGACGACATTGGGTGCTCCCCCACCATCTACGATCACATAGTGAATTCTCGCATCTTCTTTGATGTGTTCCCGCATGAAATTGGCGCCAATGTTCATCAACTCCACGGCGTCCAGGGCGCTGCGCCCACTATGAGGACTGACGGACGCATGTGCTGCCGTACCATCGAAAGTGAATTTCGCCGACACGAGAGCTTTTGAACTGCCGGCCCAGGCTCTGTTCTTGGAACTTGGATGCCAGTGGAGGCAGGCGTCCAGATCGTCAAACTGGCCATCCAGTGTCATGTAGACTTTGCCGATGACGGTTTCCTCGGCAGGTGTCCCGTAGAGTCGAATCGTACCTTGAATTTGGTGTTTTTCCATCGCGGCTTTGAGTCCGAGCACCGCGCCTAACGAGCCGGCACCCAGGCCAGAATGGCCACAGGCATGACCGGCAGCTCCGGGCTTTAACGGTTCACGCTGTGGCAGCGTTTTCTGAGACATGCCTGGCAACGCATCGTATTCGGCGAGGATGCCGATGACCGGCCGACCTTCACCATAGCTGGCTACGAACGCAGTCGGCATTCCAGAGAGACCTCGCTTGACACTGAATCCGGAAGCCCTGAGTTTTTCAACCAGTAATCCACTCGAGTGGTGTTCCTCAAGGCCGACTTCGGCAAATTTCCAGATTGCCTGATTGACTGCTTTAATGTCTTCACTGCGTTTGATAATTTCGGCAATCGCCGTTTGCTGGGTTCGACGAAGTGGCTCCTGCTCCTGAGAAAACAGCGGGACGGTGCAGAGCAGAACAAACAAAAACAATGGTCGGGAGACGGAAAGGAAGTTCATGCTGACCCTCGAATCGATGTGAACAGGGAATCGTTTCTGTTGTGAAACAGATTATATCGATGTGTGAAAGTGTACGTAGAGACGTTGGTCTGTGTACAGCTTCGGCAGGTTGGAGGAGTAGGGTCCGGTTTCGATATAACGGAACGTGTTCTATGATCGTTGCTGGCGGTATAACGCCGGATAGACACTGACGTGAATGCTCTGAGGAGGTGTGCTTGTATGAGTCAGGTGGAATTGGTGCGGGCTACGACGGAAGACCTGGTGCGGCTCGAGGGTGCGCTGCAGACGGCCGCGGCAGATAGCGGTTCTCCGCGCCAGCTCGATGCGATGATCCTGCTACACGGAGTGGGCAGCAATTTCTATGGGTCTATGTTGATGGAATCGCTTGCGGGAGCATTGGTACAGATGGGGATTTCGGCGTTGCGCGTCAATACAAGGGGGCACGACACGGTCAGTACCGCCCGTTGTGGAGATGGCGTAAAACGCGTGGGCGCGGCCTATGAAATTGTCGCTGATGCGTGTCTGGACATCGCGGGATGGGTAGAGTTTCTAGTAACACGAGGGCACCGAACAATCGGAGTCCTGGGTCACAGTTTAGGAGCAGTTAAGGCCTGTTACGCAATGGCTCATCAACCACATCCCCAAGTTGCCTGCGTGATTCCAGTTTCGCCTCCGCGACTTTCCTGTGCCGCGTTTCGCGAGTCAGCCGACAGTGGGAGATTTTTGCAATCGCTAGGGGAGGCTGAGTCATTGGTTGCGGCCGGCCGGCCCGATGAGTTGTTTTTGTCACGATTTCCGTTTCCGACCTTAATGTCCGCAGCATGCTATGTTGACAAATACGGTCCCGCTGAGCGTTACAATGTGCTCAAGTTTGTCGATCGTATTACGTGCCCATCTCTGTATGTGTTTGGGCAATCCGAAGTCGAACAAGGCGGAATCGCCTTTGCAGGTATGCCAGAGGCAATCCGGTCGACAGAGGACGCGGGACGGGATCTGCAAGTTGTTGCTGGCGCCGACCACTTTTATACAGGTCAAGCGCCGGTACTGATCGAGACCGTTCTCAATTGGCTGAGACTGCGATTCAGCGGCTAATGGTTGTGCCAGCGGTGTCCCACAGGGGCAGGGCCGCGTTGCCAGACCTCTTGAGCGTTATTCCGCCGCGGCGTCCTGAGGAGCGGCGGGAGCGCGACGAACCCGCAGTCGCATCGGGAACGAGACCAGGTTTCCCTCGACTTTGGCTACCGCGTGAAACAGGCGGTTCGTTTCCGGGACCCAGGTTTCGGCACGCAAGAAAATAGTACGTTCGGTTTGCCCCTCTGGAATCAAGACGCCATTCAACCCGATGTCTTCCACAATCACGCCGTGTGGTAAATTATTGACATCGAACTGGACTCGTTGCTCAAAGCCATTTCGTTCGATTCGCAATTCACACTGGGCCATGGATCCAGGGGCGATGACGACCTCCGGTATTTCAGGAAAAGCAATTGGCACTGGGGGTTTGGGTGTAGCCGTACAGCTCAATCGGAAATGTCCCAGGTTGTGCTGCTTTTGAACCCCACCCTGTTGAAGTGTAATTACCAGCATCGTGCCGCCTTCAAATCCCAGTGGTTCAGACAGTTCAAATGCGGCCCAATGTGCGGGGTTGTCGCCAGACCGTTGTACCGGGTAGCCAGCAGCAGCATCGTGCGACCCGACGGACCAGCCCGTCTTGGCGTTGCCATCGATGGCATTTCTGACATCCCATCCACCTTGGGAGTAATCCGCGCTGGCATCCGACCACGTGCCGATCTGTGACTTTTCTGGGGAGGCCAAAGATACTGCAGTGACTTTGATTTCCGAGAGTACAAAATTACCAGTCTTGTCGGCGCGGCCGGGCCCACTGTTGGGTAGCGACGGATGACCCATGGCATCGAGTCGAATGGCACGAATGTCTTGACTATCGGTGTAGCAAACGATGGTGTAGTTGCCGGTATCAGGATTGGCGCCGGTTGCCAGGATCGCGTGATCGGGTTGGCGCGATAATGTTGCGGCCGATGTTGTTTTGAGGATGCCTGGTTCCAGCGGTTGCCAATTCCGCTCTGGTGGCGGCGGAACGACGATCGGTGTCAGGCCTTTGTCCCCTTGGGTGCGAAGGTGAGTTACGAGTTTGGGCCGGCCCGCCAGTTTGATGGTGCCCAGTCCACCGACCTCATGTTTTCGTGGCTTTCCGAATATCTCCGCGCTGGCGGTGACTTTTGCCTGGGACCAGTTCGCCTTGGTTGTCCGGGGAGCGTGGGGTAGCGAGTAGATGACTCCCTTGGCCATACGTTGGCCGGCTTCGATCCAGATTGGAGTGCTGACCGCAAAACCGGCAGGAATACCAGAAATGTCAACTCGGACAGGGCCATTAAAATTGTCGATGCGCGTCAGTTCGAGAGTGAATTCCTTGCCACTGCCGGCGTTGACTGTTGGATTGATACCGCCCAGATTGATCGTGAAGTCGGGCTGGGGCCGCCGCACAATGAGCTCGTAAGAGAATTGTTTGCCGCCGAACTGCCGGACATCATTGATTTGAATCAGATACTCGCCATCGGCGGGGGCCACAAAGGTGAGTTGCGAATCACTGCCGAGCTTGCGTGAGCTGGCGTCGTCGTTCTCATAATTCAGCACGAACGTAGGCAAGCCGTTATCGGGAAGTTCAGTGCCGACGGGATAGGGGACCACGATGTAACACGGTTGGCCCAGCGGTTGGGAGCGACCGCTGGTGTCAAAGAACCCTGTGCGGGCTCCGGCACCGGGGTAAAACTGGTAGCCTGAGTCTGGTCCTCGAGGCTTCAGAAACAGCTTCGTGACCTCACCGTTGAGATACAGATACTCGTTGATTTCCATCTCTTCCCAGTTGACCAGCCGGGCCTGGATGTCATCGGAACCCACGGGTCGGAAAGTGACCTGCGAGTCGCGGACGGCTCGTAGCAGGACACGTGGGACGGGCTTGCCATTGGCATCCAGAATGACGATCTTGGAATCGAGTGGAGATTTGGCGCGAGCCGCGTTCGTTTCGATAATCCATTGATCGCCACGGCGGGCTTGAAACCGGAACAGATCGACGTCTGGGCTTTGTTCAGCACCAGCTTGAAGCTCTCCAGTTGCTACCCCTGGGACGGCAAGAGTTGTGGCGTTGCCGGGA
>CAZITS010000227.1:6039-8079 GCA_964542185.1 uncultured Pirellulaceae bacterium | reverse complement strand
TGGAGCCCACGCGAACTCTCGGCACAAGGAAGTGCGATCCGCTCGCTGCGACAGCACATGCTTCCATCTTTCATTGCCGCGGTGAGTCGGCCAGGAAACTTACGACAATGCGCCAACCGTCCCTTTGCTCGTGTCCCGACAGAGTTCCCAGGAGGGCAATTCAGTGGCGTGCCACGCGACTCTATCGCGCTCACAAAAAGCAGGAGTGCTCAATAGTGAGGTGGTTTTTCATCCAGAGGATCTTGATCGCGACTACTATTCTCCACCAGCCATTGAATCTGCATCTCAGCGTTTCTGGAATGCTTCAGCAGTGCATCGAAATCCAAGCGTAGTTGACTGAGCGCTCCGTTGAGTTCGCCCAACAATTGTTCCTGGTGAGCGACCGTTTCCTCGAGTCGAACCAGTCGCTCCTGATCCACATCACGCGGTGCGTTCATCTGTCCAGCCTCCTTCTCTTCCTGGCGGGACACTCCAGCAGCCAGCGTTCCCCCCAGCCAAGCTCATGCTTGTCCATTTTTCAGCCAAGACACTCCACAACGCATCCCCAGTATCATCGGAAACGCAATGAAAACAGGTCGGCCTGCTGAATCTTAAAGTGCAAACGCACCGGCTTTCCTTCCCAGCGCGACAAATCAGCATCCTGCTTCCAGACAACACGCTGTTCGACCTGGTCTCCCACAAGAGGGTGACAGTCAGCAAGCGCAAGCCCCTGCACAGGGCGTCCACTGGCGTCTTGAACTTCTACTCGGATCGAACCATCGCGATTCCGTGTGCGGTAGTTGAGAACGAGTTCTTTTCCAGCAAATGTAATCGCATGTGTCGTCACAGCCCCCTCGTCTGCCGAGAGCGAAACCAGGCCATCCTTACGAAACACAAAGCGACGCACACGGCAATCCGGACCTTCATAATAGGCTTCGGTGGCATAAACCGAAAACTCATCAGGCCTGCCGGGCAATGACACCATTCCCCAAGTCATGTAGTTACTGCGGTTCCCTCCGCGATCTTTGGGGGCGGTTTCTGGAACAACCGGATCAGGCCAGCGATGAAAACGCAAGCCGTCCCGACTGGTCATCATGATCGGCTCGACACGACTATTCTGCTTCGGAAGATAACGTGTGGGAAAACCAACCAGAATGTGCTCGGCACCAGGATAATTGAAGACCGCATTGGTGTAGAGATGTTCGCGAGGCGTGTTCACAGAGTACTGCAAGAGAGAGGGCTTTGTCCAATCTCGATAGTTCGTCGATGTTTGCGTCATAATCGCGCGCACACCATCAACAAAGGTCCGATGGTAAGCGCGATAGGTACGTGCGTAGGTATCCCAGAACGCAAGATTCTGGGAATCAAAATAGCCGTTCGTGATGACAGGCTCCTCTGCCATCAACTTCCAATTCACACCATTGGGCGATTGGAAAATGTAGAGGCCCTTCTTGCCACGCGGCCGGCCCCGCGAAATCGCCTTGTAGCGAGCTTCCGGAGGGCATGCTGGATTCGTGTCCTTGAAGACTGCGAAACAATGGGTCCCGATGCCATCCCAGACAATGTTGTTCTGTTTCGAACCCTCGAACTCAAACAGGCCAAGATCTGGCCTCGTCCAGTGAATGCCGTCCCGACTCTCTGCATAACAGGTCACTTCCCGATGGGTTGGCTTGAGTTGCTGATCCGCATGGGAACCACGGTAATACATACGCAACAAATCACCGTCTCGAAAAATCGTATAGTAAGCCGAGGTATTTCCTTCCCACGGCTTTCCAGTCACGAACGCCACTTCGGCAGGTGCCGGGGGATGCATGACTTGACGCACATCTCCAGATTTTTCCGCCAACAGAAACTCGTCGATAAGTGGTTCCAAGCGACCTCCAATCGCAATTGGTTCTGCGGCCCAGAGAGTCGATTCAAGACAGGCAAACAGCAATAGAGCATTCGCAACACGGCACATCTTTCACCTCTTTTGAATACGGTAACCAATTGCCATTGTGCCACCCTCCCTGGCCCCACGCCACCAGCCTCTCTTGAATGCAACAGGGGATTCACCGCAGC
>CAZITS010000227.1:0-5939 GCA_964542185.1 uncultured Pirellulaceae bacterium | reverse complement strand
TCCCTGGCCCCACGCCACCAGCCTCTCTTGAATGCAACAGGGGATTCACCGCAGCGCGTCACCAGCTGCGCCATACAGTGCAGCTGTCTCTCCCGCACAACCAGACTGTCGGTTCCCCAGCAAATGAACCACAAACCAGCCCCTGTCTGTCGATTGCTCTACAGAGCGTTTTACGGGATAGTATCGGAAAAGCTGTAACGGCTGGCACGCGAACCTGACCACAATCTGAGGGCCCGAATGATGTTCGATCAAAGGCAAATTGGGCGGCGAGAAATACTGCAAACTGTTGGCGGAACGAGTGCCAGCCTGCTGATGGGTGCTGCGACGGGCAAGTGGTCCTTCGCCACGGCTGCTCAAAAACGTCCCAAGATTGCAGCGGCAATCACCGAATTCACCTTCCGCAGTCACGCCCACGTAATTCTCGAAAACTTTCTCGAACCCTATTACTTCAACGGACAACTTACTGATCCTGGCGTCGATGTCGTTAGTTTCTATATCGATCAATTCCCTGGCGACCGCGACATGGCAAAAGACGTCGCGGCTCAATATGGAATCAAAATTTACCCGACCATCGAAGGAGCGCTCTGCCAGGGGGGATCGACATTGGCAGTCGACGGCGTCCTCTCAATCGCGGAACACGGTAATTACCCGGTCAATGAAAAAGGACAACGCCAGTATCCGCGCAAGCGTTTCTTCGACGAGATCACTGCCGTCATGAAACGCAGCGGCCGTTCCGTACCGCTCTTCAACGATAAGCACTTGTCTTATCGCACCGACTGGTCACAAGAGATGTACGACACCACACAACAGCTAAAAATCCCCTTCATGGCCGGAAGCTCTGTCCCATTAGCGCAACGGCGCCCACCACTTGAGCTGCCCGATGGTGTCGAAATCGAAGAAGCAATCTCAGTACATGGCGGACCGCTCGAAGCTTACGACTTTCACAGCATGGAACTACTACAATCCTTTATCGAATCACGCCGCGGGGGTGAAACGGGAGTCTCACAAATACAGTTTCTCGCCGGCGAGGATGTCTGGAAAGCGGCCGACCAGGGACTTTGGTCGGCGGATCTGGCAGAAGCCTGCCTGGACGCTGAACTCGGATCCAAAAGACCGCCCTTGCGCAAATTCATTGAGCCGGGGCGCAAAGATATTATTCCCTCGCACGCGATCCTGCTCACCTATCGGGATGGCCTCCGCGCAGTCATTCTGCGCGTCGGGAGTAATGATTTCCGCTGGGACTTTGGCTGCCGCCTGAAAGGTGAGCAAAAACCGCGCGCAACAAGTCTCTATGTCGGCCCCTGGCGCAACCGCAATCTTTTCAAAGCACTGTCCCACGCGATACAAAGCCACATGATCACCGGTCATGCACCATATCCCGTGGAACGAACGCTACTCGTCACAGGCATGCTCGACGCTGCCATGCAGTCACGATTCCAACAAGGCAAGAAACTCGGTACACCTCAGCTACACACTTCGTACGCCGCCACTGATTTCCGGGCGATGCGAGAAATGGGTGCGTCCTGGAAAATCATCACCGAAGAGATGCCGGAACCCAAAGGCATCAATCCCGGTGGGCCACGCAAATAGGCGACTGGCTGCAAGTTTCGTTGCTACACCTTGGACTGCTGCCCTCGTCGTCGGTAGAGCGCATACCCACCGATGGCAATCCAAATCGCGTTCACAAAGGCCGATGGATACGCGCCCAAGTAAACGGTGTTGGTAACGAGCAGGGCGGCTCCAGACAGGTTTAACACCTGATAAAACACAGAATCGCCTTCGACTTTCGATACAGAAACCAAGGCATAAGCCAGCAAAACAATTATCGCACCACACCAGCCAATTGCATGAATAGACCAATCCATATTGGTTCTCATCTACATGAACAAAAACATTCGGCACCGCGCTGGCAACGTAGCCAGGTAGCCCACGCGTGACAACCTGATGAAACAGCGAGGTACGCCTCAGGAGCGGGTCCAACTAACAATTCATGCGTCTGACAATACCTCCGCCAGACAAAATAATGGGCGCCACATCGCAACCTTGACAAGACGCCCCATCGGCCGCGGCTTTTGACGCCGTATTCACCACAAGTCACCTGCCTCAGGTATAATGTGCGACGCATACACCACAATGACGTTGCACTACACGCAGAACCGTTCGCCACGAGACACCCTATGATGCAACTGACACGTCCGCTGATCGCACTGGCAGTGATTGGGACCCTTTTCTCCAGCCACGATAGCTACGCCGCGGAAAAAACTGCGACAACGGCGCCCGTTGACTTCGCCCGGACAATTCTGCCACTCCTCTCAGAAAAATGCTTTGTCTGCCACGGCCCTGATGCCAAAGATAAAGACGCGCTGCGTCTCGACGCTTTTGCTACTGCCACCGTTGACCGTGGTGGTTATCGCGCTATCAATCCAGACGCACCGGCAGAAAGCGAGATTCTGGTACGCATACAATCCACCGAGAACCCGATGCCACCACAAGAGGCAGAGAAACAATTGACTGCGGGGGAGCGTGAACTGATCAAGCAATGGGTGCTACAAGGTGGAACTTATTCAAAGCACTGGGCCTTCGTGCCACCTCAACGCCTGGCCCCGGAAGCAGACAAACCGGCTGACCAAAGCACAACGATCGACGACTATGTAAAAGCAACGTTACGGAAACGCAGCGCCAAACTGTCCCCTGTGGCCAACCCTGCCACACTAGCCAGACGCGTGTCCCTGGTACTCACCGGACTGCCACCGGAACCGGCACAACTGGCTGCGTTCATGACATCGAAAGACCCACACGCCTATGAACAGCTGGTCGACAAACTACTCGACAGCCCACGCTACGGTGAACATCAAGCGCGTTATTGGCTGGACGCGGTACGTTATGGCGATACCCATGGCCTGCACCTTGATAACCGCCGCGGAATTTACCCCTACCGTGATTGGGTCGTGACGGCGTTAAACAACAATCTGCCTCTCAACGAGTTTATCGTCTGGCAACTTGCCGGCGACCTGCTTCCGAGCCCGACCTTGGAACAACGTGTGGCAACTGGGTTTGTTCGCATGAATCCCAGTACGGCAGAAGGCGGAGCGATCCCAGCAGAGTTCCAAGCAAAAAACAATTTCGACCGTACCGAAACGCTCGGCACTGTGTTCCTGGGGATGTCGCTAACGTGTGCACGGTGCCATACACACAAATACGACCCTATTCCTCAAAACGAGTACTACCGACTGTTGGCTTTCTTTAACAGTACAGCCGAACATTCGATGGATGGGAACAAATATGAGTATGGCCCCATCGTCAAGGCACCCGCGAACGTCGCAGCCTGGCAGGCGTGGAATCAATTGGAAGGTGATCGGAAACATCTGGTGACGCAAGTGGGAGAAAAGGTCAAGGACTTGGACGGCGCCGACGACGCCTTACTCGCGCAGTGGGAACAAGCGTCTCCGGCCGATCGCCTGGCGATGATCGCAGATCCCAACGGAATCTTTGCACAACTGAATGCCCACAAACGAGCGATCGACCTCAGCAAAAAAATCGCAACCGCGGAAAAATCCTTCACCATCACACTAGTTGCTGAAGACCTTCCCAAGCCCCGGACAACACAAGTCTTGACCCGCGGTGAATACAACCTTCCCACCGGAAAACCTCTCGATCCAGGCATTCTGACTGTAATGAGCGCCTTTCCGCAAAATGCGCCACGAAACCGTCTGGGGCTGGCACGCTGGCTTACCGCACGCAACCACCCGCTGGTTGCCCGTGTACTCATCAACCAGGTTTGGCAGCGTACATTTGGTGACGGCCTCGTCCGCACTCCAGAGGATTTCGGACTCCAGGGCCAACAACCCACGCATCCCAGGCTACTAGATTGGCTGGCCGTAGAACTGCATGAGAGCGGCTGGAATCTCAAACACATTCTACGGCTGATGGTAACCAGTGAGACTTTCCGGCAGAGCTCCGCCTGGCGCAAGGACATCGACGATCCTGAAAACAGGCTGATCGCTCGAGGTCCCAGCTACCGTCTCGATGCCGAGGTAATACGGGACATCGGTCTCTGGGCAAGTGGCTTGCTCGCTCCAGAAATGGGAGGAGAAGGGGTCAAGCCGTATCAACCCAAAGGCCTGTGGTCAGCCTTGATGCATCCAGGCAGCAACACAAAACTCTACGTACCTGACAAGGACCAGAAGGCATTTCGCCGGAGTCTCTACATCTACTGGAAGAGAACAAGTCCCCATCCCATGATGACGCTGTTCGATGCACCAAGCCGAGAAGCTAGTTGTGTTAAACGCTCTCGCACCAATACCTCACTTCAGTCACTCGGCCTGTTCAATGAGACGCAGCGCGTCGAAATGGCGCGTGCTCTCGCGGCGCGCCTGATTGAACAAAAAAACAATGACACGGAACGGCTAGACCTGCTTTTTACTCTGCTGGCTTCGCGAAAACCGACCGAGCAAGAGCGTGCAGCATGCAGTGATTTGTTAGTAGCTCTGCAAACACGTTACGCTGCCAACGAGCAAGATGCGCGAGCGCTGCTCTCCATTGGCAATGTCACTCCCGACGTTAAAGTAAACCTTGCAGACCTCGCAGCGTGGTCACAACTGACCATTACCGTCCTGGCTAGTGATGTCGCGCTCCTGCTTTATTGAACCCAAACAAATAAGACGTGACCAGGCATGAATGACAAAGTGAGCCCGCTCCGCGAACACGAATTAAATCTCACGCGTCGCCAGCTTTTCGGGCGCGGTGCACTCGGGTTGGGTACCGCCGCAATGGCAACTCTCCTCAGCCGTGATGTACGCGCTACCGAAAGTGATACAGCATCAGGCCTGCACCATCAGGCGAAAGCCAAACGTGTCATCTACCTGTTTATGAGCGGAGGTCCTAGCCATCATGATCTCTGGGACTACAAGCCAAAAATGCAGGAGATGTTTGGCCAACCTCTGCCAGACCACATCCGTGACGGACAGCGAATCACCGGTATGACGGCTCGGCAGAAGACACTCCCGATTTGCCCAAGCAAATACAAATTCACCAAACACGACAACAACGATCGTGGTGTCTGGGTCAGCGAACTGTTGCCTCACACTGCGACTGTCGCCAAAGAACTATGTGTCGTCCACAGCACATTTACGGAAGCAATCAACCACGACCCCGCAATCACCTACATTCAAACGGGCAGTCAAATCCCTGGTCGGCCCAGCCTCGGGGCCTGGCTGAGTTACGGCCTGGGCAGCATGAACGAAAACCTTCCCGGTTACGTGGTCATGCACGCCAAAACCAATTTCGCTGAACAGAGCCTGTTCGGCCGCCTGTGGGGCACAGGCTTCCTCTCTTCGGACCACCAGGGCATTCTACTTCGGAGCCAGGGCGATCCCGTACTCTATCTTAGTAATCCTGCGGGCGTCACTCGAAACGATCGCCGTGCGCAATTGAAAGCACTTGCGACTCTAAACCAGGAGCAGCACAAGCGTTTTGCTGACCCCGAAGTACTGGCGCGCATCAAGCAGCACGAAATGGCCTATCGGATGCAAGCCTCTGTGCCCGAACTCATGGACCTTTCGCAAGAGACGGACAAGACCTTTGAACTCTATGGTAAAGCAGCCCGCGAGCCTGGCACTTTCGCTGCCTGCTGCCTGAATGCCCGCCGACTCGCCGAACGAGGCGTCCGCAACATCCAGATCTTCCATCGCGGCTGGGATGCGCACGGCAATCTACCCAAAGAACATGAATCCCAGTGCAAGGATGTGGACCAGGCCTGCGCCGGACTCATCAAGGATCTCAAACAACGTGGAATGCTTGACGAAACCCTGGTGGTGTGGGGTGGTGAGTTTGGGCGTACCAGTTACTGCCAGGGAGGGTTGCAAAAAGAAAACTATGGCCGCGATCACCATCCGCGCTGCTTTACAGTGTGGCTGGCTGGTGGTGGTGTGAAAGCCGGC
>CAZITS010000226.1:432-8082 GCA_964542185.1 uncultured Pirellulaceae bacterium | reverse complement strand
ACTTTGACGGTGGTGCCCGTTGACGCGCAGCGGATCTTTGTGAAGGTGCCGGGCCGCCTCGAAATAATGCTGGTCAAGAGCGGCTCCCGCATCGTCAAAGATCAGGAAATCGCGAAGTTTGAAAATATCGACCTGCAGCTTGCGGTGACTCAATTGGAGGGTCAGCTGGAGCAGGCTGAGACGCAGTTGCGTTCATTGAGACGTCAACGTGCGAACGACCGGGCAGTAGGCTCGCAGATTGCGCCGCTGGAGGAGCTGAGAACGACGCTCCAGAAGCAATTAAAGGAGAAGGAAGGCCAGCTGAAGAATCTGGTGGTAACGTCACCGGTGGAGGGAGTCGTGATTCCAGCTGAAGCGCGTCGCGCGCCCAGTACCCAGGATGGTCGTTTGCCCAATTGGACCGGGACACTTCTGGAAGAACGCAATCAGGGAGCGCATGTGACACCGTCCGAGATGATTTGCCAGGTTGGGGATCCGGATCGCTTGCAGGCGGAGTTGGTGATTGATCAGAACGATATCGAGTTGATCAACAAAGATGATCGCGTGGAGATCATACTGGATGCACTACCTGGATTGGATTTTGAGACGACTATTGATGAGATTGCTAGTTCTGATCTCAAAGTAAGTCCCGCCAATCTGGCGAGCCAGATGGGCGGTGATCTGAACACGGCACAGGATTCTTCCGGCGTGCTGCGGCCCATCAGTACCTCCTACCAGGCAAAGACCGAGCAGCTGGAACTGCCCGCTTCCGCTGGGGCCAGCAGAAGCCTGCAAATCGGTTGGAGGGGCAGTGCCAAGATCCACGTGGAGAAGGCGACCTTGGGAAGTCGCTTGAAACGCTTTCTGGTCCGCACGTTCCATTTCGAACTGTGACGTCTTTTCTTGGAGAATGGGGCAAACTTTTGCCGAATCGACGCTGCACATTTTTGCAGAATAGGCTATGGTCCGGAGAGGAGACTGCTTGAACGTTGTCTGACGATCGTTGTCTGATGACGTGCAACGGGCAGATGCCTGGGTTTGCCGAGCAAGGAAGCGGCGACCGAATTGCGATGTTCAAGCAGGGACATAAGCGACTCATTGGGTTTAGATGTTGAGACTCAGCGAAGGGAGAAAGTAGGATGGCGAAAGCAGCTGACACCTCGAAGGCCGACGCACCGGTTGAGGCCCCCGTGTCGACCCCGGATTCTGGCCAGCAGGCACCCGCCCAGCCGCAAGCACAGCCGCAACAGGTGCAGGTTGATGACGGGGATGCGATCAGTCTCTATGCAAATTTCTGTCGGGTGACTGGAACCCCTGAAGAGCTGTTGATTGATTTTGGTCTCAATCAACAGCCCATGGGCGTTCCCAAAGATCCCATTAAGGTCAAGCAGCGCATTATCGTTAACTTCTATACTGCTAAGAGGTTATTGGCCGCACTTTCGATGTCTGTGCAACGCCATGAGCAAGTTTTTGGTGTGCTGGAAACCGACATCCAGAAACGCGTTCAGCCAGCACCCGGCAGTGGTACTGCGAAGAGCTGAGCGGATGGCAGCGCAGACGCGCCTGTTGTCGAGTTGATACAAGCAACCCGGTTTCCTGGAGGAAACCGGGTTTTTTTGTGTCCGTGGACGCCAGCCCAGGCCGGAGCGGCTAGTAGATGAAGGGAAATTTGGGGTAAATGGGAAACTCTTCTCCCAGTTTGTTTGCACCATGTTGAGGCACCCCTATAATTGCGATTGTGACCGCTGCTCCCCGTAAAATTGCTGGTTGTGTTGGCTGGCTCCGGACGGGTACAGCAGCATGCAATGCCGCTCGGGCAATGGATTTGCGGATTTTTCGGGGGGATTTCAGATCCCTCTACCGCTGGGGTTCTGCTCATGAGTTTTCGACGCGTGCTTTCACGGCCTGCTGCGCGATCCAATGCTAAGCACCGGAATCGCCTGCGTCGTCGATTTCTGCGCTGTGAGCCGCTGGAGCCTCGGAATCTGTTGGCCGCGGATCTGGATGGTCCAGTGGCGGCATTGATGGATCCAGTCGACAACGGTGGTGACGATCTCGATGAAACGCTGACCGTTGTGCATATCGACTCGACCACCCCCCCGGACAAGTTCCAGCTGTCGCTGTCCGACGCTGCGAGTGGCGTCGACGGCGAATCCGTTCAAGGCGAGCGTTTTTCGCTTTTCCAGAATGACCGCGAGATGGTAGCGGGTGAGGAATATTTTTTCTCCTTTGACGAAACTGACAATACGGTAGCCCTGGCAGCGGATGGTTCGTTTACCTTGGATGCGAGCTACCGCATCGTCATCGACAATACTGTTGCCAGCGGGGTACGTGATGCGGCGGGCAATCTTTTGGCGGCGAACCAGGTGGACGGTTCCACCCAGTTCTCGATGGTTTACACCGATACCGTCAACGACCCGCCTGTTTTTGTAACGCCCGAGATGAATGAGGTGAGTGAGGACCAGCCGCTGGTATTCTCCATAGGTACCGGGAACGGAGTCTCTGTCTCGGACGCGGACGCTTTCCTTGGGGCGGATCGTTTGGAGATCTCCATTAACGTGGATCGAGGTCACGTAACGCTTGCGCAGCAGGATGCGTTGGAGTTCGAGGTGGGTGACGGTGAAGCGGATCGTGTGCTGCGGTTTAGCGGGCCTGTAGCGGAAATCAATGCCGCGCTCGACGGGTTGAGGTTTTCGCCCGACCCGGATTTTTCCGGAACAGCTGAGATCGAGTTATGGAGCAGCGATCTGGGGAACTTTACTGGTGCGGACGCGGCAGCACGTACAGATAACGCGACACTGGTGGTCAATGTGCTGGCGGTGAATGACCCACCCGGCCATGCGATTCCGAGCGGAGTTGAGACTTGGGAAGATTCGGTTCTCATCTTGGATGCCGCGTCCGGACAGCAGATCGTGGTGAGCGACGTCGACGTTGGCGACGGTCAATTGACGGTAACGCTGACCGCGGAACACGGGACGATGACGCTCAATTCGGCAGCCGATGTCGTCTATCGTACGGGAGGTCCCGTGGACCAGGAGGCGGTCGTGTTTTCCGGGGCACTGTCGGCCGTGAACGAGGCACTGGCGAGTGTGAGTTTTCGACCAGCCGGCGACTTTAATGACACTCTGGGCGCTGCGCGGATGGTGATTATCTCGCGTGATCTGGGGCAGGCCGGTCTCGGTGGTGAGCAGATCACTGTCGATGAGATCCCAATTGCGGTCCGTGCCGTCAATGATCCGCCAGTCAATCTGATACCGGATTCGGTGTGGGTGGACGAAGATGGGCAACTGGAACTGGCGGCAGCGGCGGGCACTGCGATTGGGGTAACAGACTCAGACAATGAAGAAGGTAGTGGTGATGTGCGCGTTGCCCTGGCGGCGGAACACGGAGTGCTCACGCTCTTGGAGTCTTCGGGCATTCATCTGGAGGTTGGTGATGGTGTTGGGGATCGCCAGCTGGTCATAACAGGGCAACTCGCTGCTGTGAACTTCGCACTAGACAGCCTGCTGTTCCAACCCGATCAGGATTACTCCGGTCTGGCGACGCTGGAAGTGACTTCAACGGACGTGGGAGCCATTGGTGACGTGGGCACGGATTACGACCTGGTCGAAATTGCCGTGCACGCAGTGAATGACGCTCCGGAGTTCGGGTTTGTACCGTTGCAGGAGACCCCGGAAGATGTTCCGCTCTTTCTCGCATTGGTACCTGAGGCCGCAGGTGCCATCGTAGATGTTGATGCGGGAGAGGGGGTTCTGACGGTAGATCTGTCAGCTACGGGAGGGTTGCTGGACCTGGTGGTCTCTGGTGGTGTCGAGTATGTTCTGGGCGATGGCGAGGCAGATAATCACATCGTGGTCACTGGGAAGCTCCACGAGTTAAACACGGTACTTACCGGCCTGGTCTTTACTCCCTATCCAAACTGGTCGGGCACGGCTTCGTTAACTTTGGGAGTTGCTGATGGCGGCCATGCAGGTGAGGGTGGCGTTCAGTCTGACTTGCGTGTGTTGGACCTGGTGGTTCATCCAGTGAATGATCCACCGACCGCGGTGGACGATGCCGTCGTAGTGCAGCGGGAAACATCGCTTGCGATCGCTGTTGTTGACAACGATACGGATTTTGACGGAACAGTTGACCATGCAACGGTGGAAATCATCCAGGTCCCGGCACAGGGGACCGCCGTAGTGCAGGCAGATGGCATCATCTCTTATGCCCCCGAATTTGGGTTCGTGGGAGTGGATTCATTTCAGTATGCGGTTCGTGATGACCAGGGTTTGAACTCGGCTCCGGCGGTCGTCACGATCGTAGTGAATGAACCACCGACCGCTGTCGATGATGTTCTAGTCACGGATCAGAATGCACCGGCGGTGATCGAAATACTTGCCAATGACAACGACCCCGATGGGCAGTTAGTGCCGGGTTCGGTCTTGATTGTCAGCCCACCAGCACACGGTTCCGTTGCCGTCGATGCGAGTGGTGGAGTCACTTATACACCGCAGCAGGATTATTTTGGCTTTGATCAGTTTGCCTACACTGTTGAAGATGACTTGGGTGCAATCTCCAACGCGGCAACAGTAACCGTTGCGGTCGAATGGGTTGCACCGTTTCAGAACCCTGGCCAGCCCTATGACGTCAACAACGATGGTACCGTTTCGGCAATCGATGTATTACTGATCATTAATTTGATGAACTTGAACGATGATTATCCCGGCCCGGTACCTGAGCCGTCTGGTGCGCCCTTTATTCCGCCTGCCTATTACGATGTGAATGGGGATAACCACGTTACACCAGCCGATGCGATTGAGGTGACGAATTACCTTAATAGCCGCGATCAGAATCCAGAAGGAGAAGCCGGGCTGGATGCTGGCAGTGGCTTGAAGTTGATGACACTTGGTGACCCGTCCGAGTGGACAGGGGGTTCCAGGTGTGATGCGCAGTCGGCGCCGCATGGTACGGGAAATCGCCGTGACCCGCTGGTACCGAGTTCAGCGGCAGCCGGTCTGACGAGATATCCTGTCGCTGCTGTGGCGCTGACACCTGGAGCCCGGTTGGCCCGGCGACTAGAAGCGGTAGACGCTGTTCACCAGGACCCTTTGTGGTGGGAAGGGCTGCTCGCGGAAGTGGTCCGTGACGCTCGTCTGTGGGCGCCAGAGGACCCGCTGCGCGGCTGTATACCCGTTGCCAAGCAGGGCTGAATTCGGTCCACGTGCAGATCGAAGGCGGGGTGCAGGTTTTCGAGTCACGGAACTGTTTCCAAAATGTCGTCAATCGGCTGGTTTTTTGGGCATTGACCGCTCGATCTGGGGCAATCAATCTGGAATAATGGAGGAGGTCACCCAGTCCTCCCGTCTTTCGCAGATATCCGCATGCATTGGCTTTGATGTCATTTAACCCTACTAGCCAAGCCTGGCAGTGCCCGGGAGCTAAAGTTCCCTGCTATGTTTTTGACTCCGGCACTTCATTGGCTCAGCATGTCGCCCAGATGATTGCCAGTCTGGTGCGCGAACGAAATGCACTGGGGCGACCTACGGTACTTGGTCTGCCAACGGGCTCGACGCCAGTGGGCACCTACCGGGAGCTGGTACGTCTCCACAAGGCAGAAGATCTGGACTTCTCCAACGTCATTACGTTCAACTTGGACGAGTATTATGGGATGGCGGCGGACCAGTTACAGAGCTATCACCGGTGGATGCAAGAACATCTGTTCGCCCACGTCAACATTCGGCCGGAAAACATTCACATTCCCCAGGGCACCATTCCTTTGGAAGAGGTTGATGCCTACTGTCGCGATTTCGAGGATCGCATCCAGGCGGCGGGTGGCATTGATTTGCAGCTGTTGGGCATCGGTCGCAATGGTCACATCGGATTTAATGAGCCTTTCAGTATTCGCAACAGCCGAACGCGTTTGTGCACGCTGGATCCGGTAACTCGAAAGTCTGCGGCCAGTGATTTTTTCGGTGAAGAGAATGTTCCCACCCAAGCGATCACGATGGGGTTAGCGACAATTCTGGAAGCTCGTAAAGTGTTGCTGTTGGCGACGGGAGAACATAAATCGGAGGTCGTCCGGGAAACAGTCGAGGGTGACGTTACCGACCGTGTGCCCGCTTCTTTTTTGCAGGACCACCATGACGCAACCATTCTGGTGGACCAGGCGGCAGCGCGGGATTTGACTGGTTATGCAACCCCCTGGTTGCAAGGGAACATTGAGTGGACGGATGAAGCAATCAAACGCGCGCTGCTCTGGCTGTGTGACCAGACAGGCAAGGCGCTCTTGAAACTTGATGACGACGACTTCCGTAATCACAATTTGCATCGCCTGGTTCGTCGTCGCGGTCCAGCGGCTCGACTCGCACACCGCGTGTTTCGTTGGATGGTTGAGACGATTCAATATCATCCTGCAGGGACCGAAACTCAACGCGTCCTTTGCTTCAGTCCTCATCCGGATGATGACGTCATCAGTATGGGCGGCACGATCCTGAGGATGAACGACGATGGTCATGAGGTGCATGTGGCCTACATGACGAGTGGTAATATTGCTGTTTTTGATCACGATGCGAGCCGGGTTGCCGATCTGGTCACCGAGTTTAACCGGCTCTTCGAGATCGACGAAGAGAAGTCTCGTCGGGTCCAGCAGACTGTTGTGGATGCACTAGCGAACAAGCAGCCGGGGCAACTGGACGTAGATGCAGTGATGCGTATTAAGGGGCTGATTCGCTGGTCTGAAGCGAAAGCGGCGACCATGGAGGTCCGCTGCCAGGAAGAGAATCTGCATTTTCTGGATCTACCATTTTATCGGACCGGCACAGTTGCCAAGCTCCCGATTGGTGAGCGGGATGTCGAGTTGATTTGTGAGTTGTTGGAGAGGGTCCAGCCGACACAAGTTTATGTCGCGGGCGATTTGTCGGATCCTCACGGAACTCATCGAAGGTGCGCGGAAGCTATTTTTCGCGCGCTCGATCAGACCTATGAGAATCTCGTGGGTTGTCCGGAAGTCCTGTTGTACCGAGGTGCCTGGCAGGAATATGAACTGCATGAAATCGATATTGCGGTGCCCCTCAGCCCGAGCGACCTGGAACGCAAGAAGAAAGCGATTTTCATGCACGAGAGCCAGAAGGATGAAGCGCTCTTTCCCGGTACCGACCCGCGAGAATTCTGGAAGCGCGCCGAAGATCGCAATATCGATACTGCGAATCGATACAACCGAATCGGGTTACCTGAATACCTCGCCATGGAAGCTTTTGCCCGCTGGAACGGTCAAGCTCTTTAATGCTTGCGCACGGTTGCCTTGAAGCCGTTGCAGAGCTCCATCATCGTGGTCGCTTGCTTTTCAGCCGCGTCGAGGATCGTCTCGACAAAATAGCGCTTGTAGTGTACAAACGAATCATGTGAACGCGTGTATAGCATTCAGGGCGGTGCCCATCTCGGAGCTGTGCCGCTATTGGTCTCTTTCCGGTGGGCCAGGTTAGATTGCCATGTCGACGTCGATTGATCGTTTGACGGAAAAGCAAAAGCGGGTCTTTACATTTGTTCGGCAGCAGATTGTCGACCGAGGTTACGGTCCCACAGTACGCGAGATTGGTGAACACTTTGAAATTCGTTCGCCCAACGGCGTCATGTGCCATTTGAAAGCTTTGGAAAAGAAGCTCTAAATTTTTCAAAAAATTTTCATTGGAA
>CAZITS010000226.1:0-422 GCA_964542185.1 uncultured Pirellulaceae bacterium | reverse complement strand
GTCATGTGCCATTTGCGGGCATTAGAAAAAAAGGGATTGATTTACCGTTCGCCCAACAAGTCGCGCGCGATCGAGTTGACTCAAGAAGTCTTAAGTGAGTTCAAAGGTCTCCCGATGGTGGGAACGGTTGCGGCTGGCATGACGAGCCTGGCATTTGAACAACGTGAAAGAGTTGATTTTGGCGATTGGTTTTCTGGTGAAGATCGATTTGTGCTGCACGTCTCCGGCGATTCGATGATTGATGCACAAATTGCTGATGGTGATTTTGTCGTCGTTGAACGCCGTCAAACCGCCGTACCAGGGGACATGGTGGTGGCTGAAACGCCAGACGGAGAGGCGACGCTCAAGTATTGGTATCCAGAAAAGGGTCGTATTCGCTTGCAGCCTGCGAACGCTGACATGGATCCGATTTATGTGAAACG
>CAZITS010000225.1:761-8097 GCA_964542185.1 uncultured Pirellulaceae bacterium | reverse complement strand
GCTGCCTTCTCAGCACTGGACACCGTCGTTCGCTTACTACCCTTCGACGCCCGCGCCTACAATGATCGCGGGTATGCCTGCAAGCTCCAGGATAAAATCGACCTGGCCATCAAAGACTACACGGCTGCCATTCGCATCCACCCCAATTTCGCCTTGGCCTACTTCAATCGGGCCGTGGCCTATCGGGAACAGGGAAATACCAAGAAAGCGGAAAGCGACTTCACAAAAGCAAAGCTGCTCGGTTACGACAAACCTGCTCCCTAGTGCGACGGTTGCATTGACGTGGTGACAGTGATGTGGCAACCGCGCTGTCACGTCGGAACAGGACATTAGCCGCGATCTGTTGCCGCAGTTGACATACGATCCTCAACATTCTCCTTTCCAAAGGCGATCCGATGCCCCCCGAACCACTGTCTTCTGCACCTCTCACTGGTGGACTGACTGGTCTGGACTTTGCCGTCATCGCTTTCTACCTGATCGCTACGATGTCGATGGGTCTGTGGATCGCACGTGGCCAACACTCGACGGAAGATTTTTTCGTTGGCGGCCGCCAACTTCCTGCCTGGGCCGTGGGAATCAGTATCCTCGCCTCCCTGCTCTCAACCATCACGTACCTTGGTATGCCAGGCGAGATGTTCCGCACCGGGGTCGGGTTCCTGACTCGCCAACTGGGAGTCCCCCTGGTTCTGGTTGTCGTCTGGTTCTTGTGGATTCCGTTTTTCATGCGACTCAATCTGACCAGCGCCTACGAGTATCTGGAGCGGAGGTTCAATTATCCGGTTCGCGTACTCGGCGCGATACTCTGTCTGGCCTTGTTGCTCGGATGGATGGCCGTCGTCGTGTTAACAGCTTCCCGCGCGATGGCCGAGATCACTTACCTCGATCTGGCCTGGTTCTTCGGCACCAACACCGCCGAGTTTCGTGACGCCGACCTGCATGCAATCATCCTCTCCATCGGTCTGTTTTCGGTCATCTACACAACCCTGGGGGGAATTCGCGCCGTCATCTGGACCGACGTGATCCAGTTCTTCATCTTAATCGGTGGCGCGTTATTCACGATCGGATATGTGGCCTTCGATACCGGCACCGGTTTGGGAGCGTGGATGGAAGCGCAAAGCGTCTATGCACACCGCGAATCGGTGGAGTGGTTCAGTCTGGATATCGGGAATCGATCTACGATCTTTTTTATCAGCGTGGGGATGTTCTTCTGGTTCTGTTGCACCCACGGTGCCAATCAGGTCGCTCTGCAGCGTTACTTCACAGTGGAAAGCGTGCGGGCAGCACGCAAGAGTTACCTGGTAAGCGCGCTGTCGAGCTTCGCTTTAAGCATCATTCTGGCCGGAGTCGGCCTGTCACTGCTGTACTTCATCCAGAACCACGAACTGCCGGCGGCGCCCGGAGTCGAAGCCGCGGACCAGTCCATTCGCTATGAGGCCCAAGACAAGATCTTCCCGCAGTTCATCCGTTTCTATCTGCCGAGCGGACTTCGCGGACTGGTCGTGGCCGCCTTGTTCGCCGCCGCCATGTCGACCATCGACTCCGGAGCGAATTCGATCTCTACGATCGTTACGGTCGACTTTTTTCGCCACCGCAGATCGGGCCCTCCTTCGGCACAAGCAGAACTACGGCTGGCCCGTAAGCTCACTGCCTCGATGGGATTGATCATCGTCACACTAACCATCCTGCTGTACCACGTCTCCAAGGGGACCGACATCATCACGCTCTGTCAGAAGGGATTCAACTGCTTCCTGGGCCCGCTCGGCGCGCTGTTCGTACTGGGGATGTGGTCCAAGCGAGCAACTGCAGTCTCGGTGATTCCAGCGGTCATTGCGGGTGAACTGTTCGGTGTCTGTGCCAGTTACAGTCAAGAACTTTTCGACTTCGCGTACTCCACGCATCTGGTCGTGCCCGGATCCTGGCTGGTGACTCTCGTGGCCACATACCTATTGAGCTTGATACTGCGCACGGAAGCCAGTGACGACGCGCAACAGTGGATGTGGCGCAGTGTGGTCGCACGTGAACTGGATAGTACACCCGTTCCTGCGCCGGCCGACCAGGAATAGCAGGTGTCACCGCCGACTGATCGACAGGGCAGACCCTACAGGAAGTCTGGCCTGACTGATGCTGCTCAAAGCATTTGCAGAAAACCCTGCAGTGCATCGAGATACGCCGGAAAGTTGGCAGCCAGCAAGCCGTTGTGTCCACCACGCTCGAACCAGACCAGCTCCTTGTTATCTGTGCCCGCCCAATCCAAGTGCAATTGAGCGTGGTCGGGAGTCACCAGATCGTCATCACGGGCATGCAACACGAGCAAGCGGCCTTGATAATCCCGCAACTTGGCCTGATGGTCCAGACGCGCCGCGACTGTAGCCGCCAGTTCGCTTTCACTGACGCCCAGTTCCTGGGCGCTCATCCGCACCTGCAACCGCTGTAGCACGTCGGCAACACCGCTTTCCAGAATCAGCCCCGCAATCTGTGGATACCGGCTGACGAGTTCGACCGCGAAGAGCGCACCGACCGAACGTCCGTAGACAACCAGTTGCTGAGCCTCCAGACCAAGCGACCGATAGAGCGGCTCTACATCTGCCAACATCTTGCCGAGCTGTGGGATCCCAGTCGAACCGCCATAGCCACGATACTCTGCCAGAAACACGCCCACACCCAACTCAGCAATCGACCGCGCGTAGTCCGGCAAGTAGTCGGCTACCACTTCACCATTCCCATGAAAATGGATCAGTGTCTTTTGGCCAGCCGCTGCCGGCGCATGCCAGCAGGCCAGGCGTTCCCCACCTGTCTCCACCCATACGGGATCCGTAAGTGGTGCCAGGCGAGGGAAGAAATACCGTTCGGTAATCAGCGGATGGTCGAGCAACTCTGTATGCATAGCAGACCAAACTATCGCCATCCGACAGGCCCGTCCAGCGCCCTGACGACGCGTCCCCAGAGAACCCAACGCAGATGACCGCGTGCGTGACAGCGAATTGAGAAGTGACAGAGTCGACTCTATAATTCGGCCTTCCAGGTCAATCTCCCGCAAAGAAGCCGAGAAGACGTATGTTTCGCACCACCGCGCTGTCATTGGCATTGCTACTTGGACTTTCCTGCACGCTCGTTGGCCAGGACAACAAAAAGGCCGAGAATGCCGCCCAAGCGCTCCGCGCCAAATACCAGCAGGCGGCACTCGCCGGCGGAAATAGCGCACGCGGTAAACAGGTGTTTACCTCCGAAAAAGCAGGTTGTGTCAAGTGTCATTTGATCGAAGGGGACGGACAACGCGCCGGCCCTGACCTGCGGGTCGTCGGTGACAAGTATGCACTCGACCAGTTGATTCGATCAGTGCTTGAACCCAGTGCTGCAATCCATCCCGATTACGCCACGCTGGTGGTGACCACTGTCGCTGGCAAAGTACACACCGGCGTGCTGCGCAAACGGACCAACCAGGAGATCCAGCTACTCGATGCCGAAAGCAAGCTGGTGCGTATTCCCTTGGACGATGTCGACGAAGAAAAACGCAGCCCGACTTCGTTAATGCCTGCCAAGCTGGCGGAAACGATGTCGGCGGAGCAGTTTGCAGACCTGACCGCATTTCTCACGACACTCAAGCAACCCGTAACCGATCCAGGAAAACTTCCAGGACTGGTCAACGAAATTCCCATGATCAAAAACCCCATCCGCCTGGAACGTCTGCACACCAAAGACATCAAATTCGACCATCCGGTATGCGTCATCGCATCACCTGGCTCCAAAACTGATTTAATGGTGGTGGAACAGAAAACGCGCAAGATCTGGCGTCTCCAAAATAAAACAGACCGCGAATTATTTGCCGATCTCAGCGGAGAAGCGACGACAGGCCAGTTCGAAGGTGTGATGTGCCTGGCGTTCCATCCCCGGTTCCTGGAAAACCGCAAGTACTACGTGAACTACCATGTCCGTAACCAAGGTAGTTTTTTTTCGCCTATCATCGCGGAACGTCAGGCAACTGCGGATCTGCACCGGGATGCGGGCGGCGCCTCACGTCGTTTACTGCAGATTCCCCAGGATACGGATCTGCACTGGGGTGGCATGCTCGCTTTCGGGCCTGATGGGTATCTTTACATCGGCGCCGGCGACGCCGGTCCCCAGGAAGACCCCGAAGGTCACAGCCAGGACTTGAGCCTGCTGCTAGGATCGATTCTGCGGATTGATGTCGACCGACAGGAAGGTGGCAAAGCGTACGCCATTCCGGCAACGAATCCCTATCGGGATGCAGGTCCCAAGATCCGGCCCGAGATCTGGGCCTCTGGTTTTCGCATGCCCTGGCGATTCAGTTTCGACGGCCCTACCGGTGACCTCTGGGTCGGTGACATCGGCCAGAACCTGTTTGAAGAAGTCTCCATCGCCCGGGTTGGCGAAGATCACGGCTGGAACGTCTACGAAGGCTTCACTAAATTTTCCGAACGTTATCGACGCCAGGGCGCCAAATACACCAGCCCCATCGTCTCCTATCGACGCAAACTCGGCGTGTCGGTGACCGGCGGTTACGTCTACCGAGGCAATCGCAGCCCCTCGTACCAAGGCGTCTATATTTTCGGTGATTTTGAATCCAAGAGTATTTGGGCGCTAACCCAGAGGGATCGCAAACTCCAGAAAATCCGCCGCATCGGCGAATCTCCCGAAAAAATCTCTTCCTTCGGTATCGATGCGAACGGCGAACTGCTACTGGTCGGTTACGAAGGGACTCTGTTCCGTGTCGTGCTCGACGACTCGGTCTTTGAATAGCTGCTGACGAACAGACGCCCTGTTTGCACCACGTGCTCGCTTGTTCCTTCAGCTCGAACCATGAATCGCTCCGTCCCTGTCCCAGAGACACAACCCACAAGGAACTGCTCTCGTGAAGACTGCCCCCACTGCTGGACCGCGGCTGCGACTGCAAAGTGGCCTTACCTGCCTGACTATCGGGTTGCTGACAAGCCTGGTGATGGGGTTCATTAACACCGCCCAGTCCGCGGAAACGAACTGCACAGTCCAAGTCCAGCTGTTGCCCGCGGGCTCCACAGCCGCCCGCGTCCGCGTGATCGGAAGTGACCAGAAGTTCTCCGCGCCGGCCGACGCGATCGTCCGCAAGACAACGCGCGAAGAGGATTACTTCTACGCCGACGACACCTTTACGGTGAGCGTCCCCCGGGGGGTTACCCATTTCTATTTCTCGGCCGGCCTGGAATCGATTCCGAGTCACATTAAAGTGGATATCCAATCCGATACCACGCTTCCCGTTCCCATCAACCGCTGGATCGATATGCGGGACAGGGGCTGGTACGGGGGCGACTCACACGTCCATCTGCACACCGGGGGCCCCCTGGCAGTCACCGTCAAGGACGCACTCGTCGCCGCGCGGGCCGAAGGACTGCACTATTCCAATCTGTGTGTTTCCAACAATGTCGGAGACGACATTCGCGACGCTTCGTTGATTACCGGCAAGCCTCATCCGCTATCAACGGCCAGCCACCTGCTGGTATTTGGCGAAGAGATGCGGAGCTCCATTTACGGACACATGCAATTCTTCGGCATTCGCGAACTGGTGACACCACAGTACACCGGTTTCCTCGACACACCCAACCACCACGACTATCCCGCTAATTACACCATGGCCGCCGAAGCGGTCCGGCAGGGAGGCATCGTCACCTACGGACACCCGATGTTCAAAGACCAACCACTTCCCTTTGGTGACGACCTCACGGCAGACAATGGAGCTGCTCGGGAACTCCCCATTGACGCAATCCTGGGTGTCGCCCATGCAGTCGACTTGATGTCCTACAACAGTGATGAAGATCGTTCTGCGGAACTCTGGTACCGGTTGCTTAACTGCGGCCTGAAACTCGCCGCCTGCGTCGGCACCGACGCGTTACTGGATCGGTCTACCGATCCACTGGGTGGTAGTCGAGTCTATGTCCAGGTCGACGGACCGTTGACCATGAACAAGTGGCTAACAGGATTGAAGCAGGGACGTTCGCTCGTCACCAATGGTCCGATTCCAAAGCTGACGATCGACGGCCAGGGACCCGGTGAAACCTGCCAGCTCACAGAACAAAAAACGGTCCGAGCTCACGTGAGCGTTGAAAGCTACACTGCATTTGATCGTGTGGACCTGATCGTCAACGGCGAAGTAGTCCATACCCACAAGAGCCCGCCAAACGCCCAGGCCAATGGCTATCGACTCAGTCGTTACCATGTCGACCTGCCCATCACACGCAGCAGCTGGGTCGCGGTCCGTGTCCATGGCCCCGACCATCCGGCCATCTTCGATGGCCCCGCCTGGGCACACACCAGCCCGGTTTACCTCTCATTGCAACAGCAACCGATCGTCCATCGCGAAGACGCCGCGTATTTTGTGGATTGGATCGGCCGGCTGTTGCGGGTCGTTGCCACACGGGACCGCTACGCCGAAGCGGCGGACAGACAACGTGTGGAAAAACTTTTCCAGCAAGCGCAGCAGAAGTTTCGTCAACTGGCTGAATAGCCAGGTGCAAACGGCATTCAAAACAGCTCGCTGAGAATACGCCCCTCATCCAACAATTGAAATGCGCGCCCCGTGCGATCGGTCGCAGTCAGATCATCAATCCCCATCGCATGATAGACCGTCTTGGCCACGTCTTCAGGGGCCACCGGCAAATCCGCTGGATAGGCGGCCACACGATCCGAAGTGCCGAAAGTCTGGCCACCGCGGATTCCACCACCCGCCATCAATACGCTCATGGCATGCGTCCAGTGGTCCCGACCTGCACCTTTCACGCCGCCGCTGCGCGGGTCGCCAATCCTGGGCTTGCGACCCATTTCACTGTTTACCAGGACCAGCGTTTGGTCCAGCAAGCCACGGTCGTTCAAGTCTTCCAGCAACGCGGAAAACGCCTGATCGAATTCGGGCAACAACACATCGCTGAGACACTTGAAGTTATTCCCATGGGTATCCCAGCCACCACCACTTTTGCAGTTCCTGGCTTCAGCCAGTTTCTTATTGCCTTTCCAGAACACGCTCACGAAAGGGACTTCGGCTTCGACGAGTCTGCGGGCCATCAACATACTGATTCCATTGAGTGTCGCGCCGTATCGTTCCCGTAGTGCGGGAGACTCTCGCGAAACATCAAACGCATCTTTGGTTTGCGCGCCACTGAGTAGTGAAAACGCCTGTTGCTGCTGGCTATTGAGTGCGGCCACACCACGAGAACGATTAAAGGCCCGTTCCGCAGTGTTGAGCGTGTTGAGTAACTCCCGGCGTGACGTCAAACGGTTCACCGACACCTCACCCTGCAAGGCAAATTCAGGGGCAGCAAAATGCAGTGGATCTTCCGCATCCCCCATC
>CAZITS010000225.1:0-751 GCA_964542185.1 uncultured Pirellulaceae bacterium | reverse complement strand
CTGGCCAGGTAGCGTGTAATCCGCAGCTCCCCGCTTCAGTGGTAACGCGCTCGACTGCGGCAGGTAAGGATGAGTGGGCATCTTGTAACCCACGACCGACCCCATAAACGGCCAATCGGTGGGGCGTGGCGTGCGACTATTCAACAACGCGGGAAAGCTCGGGTCGGGCGCCTTTCCTGTCAGGTTGTAATAGTAGCCGGCGTGATGATCGCCGGTGCCGCGCCGGTAGTGCCCCAGGGAGCGTATTACGGCCAGATGGTGGGCTTGCCTGGCGAGCTGTGGCAGATGCTCACACAGTTGAATCGCCGGGGCCGACGTCGCCTGGGACTGAAAGGGGCCGCGAAACTCGACCGGCGCAGCGGGCTTCATATCCCACGTGTCGATGTGGGATGCCCCACCACTTAACCAAATAAGAATCGTCGATTTGGCCGGGGCAACGGCTGCGTTGCCGGGCGTCTGGGCCACCAGGCGATCAGCCAGTGGCACCCCACAGAAACCCAATCCCCCGGCCACCAGGAAAGTCCTGCGACCGTGTGCTCCCTGCAATAAACGATGCGGATTGGTCGTCGACGAAGATTGCTGCGGTATCATGCAAAACTCCCAACCAGGGGGTGGCAAGGATAGACCGGTATTCTCATTCTGACCGAAACCAGGCTTCCAGGCAAAGTCACTCCGGGACGTTTGTTTTTCGCGGCGGCAGACCAACCCACACGACCTGCCCGTGCGCTGTTGGTCAACAGCAAGTTCGCCA
>CAZITS010000224.1:0-8140 GCA_964542185.1 uncultured Pirellulaceae bacterium | reverse complement strand
GATCGACTGCAGTGGCGCGGAACCGTTCCACGGGGAGGTCTTGATCGAGGATACCCGGATCGCCGCCGTGGCCAATACGCCGGGTGAGATCAGCGCCGCAGGAGCGGTCACCCTCGATGGACAAGGGCGCTGGCTCATGCCCGGGCTGGTGGAATCACACGCCCACCTGAGCATCGACAACACCGACGATCTGGCAGCGTTGGGACGGATTCCTCCCGAAGAGCACACACTGCTGACGATGCACAACGCCCGACTTTATCTGGACCATGGGATTACCAGTTGCATCAGTGCGGCCGCCGCCAAACCGCGTTTGGACGTGGTCATTCGTAATGCCATCGAAGCGGGAGAAATTCCCGGTCCCCGGTTGCTGGCGGCCAGCCCCTGGTTGACCGTGACGGGTGGCCTGGGCGACATGCGGACGCTGCACATGCCACATGTGGAGTCGATGGCGCTGGTGGTCGATGGCCCCGAGGCGTACCGGCAGGTCACGCGCGAACTGATCCGTGAAGGTGTCGACATCATCAAACTGGTCGTCTCCGGAGACAGTTTTGTGCCACACGCCGGTTCACAGGCAACCGTGATGAGTGAAGCCGAGGTCGCCGCCGCGGCCGAAGTCGTGCACGCGCACGGCAAACGGATGAGCGCCCATGCCCGCAGCGCGGAATCGGTCAAACGCTGCGTACGCCACGGAGTAAAGGTGATCTACCACGCCAATTACGCGGACGAAGAGGCACTCGACCTGCTGGAAGAACACAAGGAACACGTGTTCATCAGCCCCAACATCGGCTTCACCGTAGTGGCCGCTTACGAAGGCTCCGCCTGGTTCACCGAAGAGCAGGTCCAGGCTATGGGATTCCGGGAAGAACTGGCGTCCGCGGCCCAGGTGGTGGGTGAACTGAGAAAACGCGGAGTGCGGATCCTGGGTGGCGGTGACTACGGCTTCGGCCTGACACCACACGGCACGAATGCCCGTGACCTGGACCACTTCGTTACCTATCTGGACTATTCACCTTTGGAAGCACTGTTGACGATGACGCGGGACGGCGGACAGGCCATGGACCGCCCGGACGACCTGGGACAAGTCCGGCCCGGTTTCCTGGCCGACCTGCTGCTGGTCGACGGCAATCCGCTGGAAGATCTCAAACTGCTGACCAACCCGGACAAGCTGGTAATGATCATGAAAGACGGGGAGTTCCACAAACAACCGGCGCTGTAGATGACCCCCGCGCCAGCCGCCTCCTTACGAGACCGGTTTCGGAAACGGCAAGTCCACCAGTTCCGCGCAGCCGGCGGCCACTAGCTCGGGGCCCGTCAGGTAACGACCTGGCTGCATCCACTCGCGCAGCTGCGCATCGGAAACCCCCAACAGCCGTGCCAGCCGTTGGTCCATATCGGCCTCCAGGTAACCGAAGTGACGCGACCATTCGGCGGCTTCAGCCAGACCGACGTGTTCTTCACTTTGCCATTTCATCGGATGGAACAGCAGCACGCTTCCCGGATGCACCAGTCTCCGCTGGCAAGCGCCAAAAGGCCAGAGAGCCGCCGAGGAACACTCGCCCGTCACGATTCCCGTCGCCTGCAAGCCACGCAACAGCACAACCGACATCAAGGAAATCGCCGTATAAGCGCTACCACCGGGAGAATTGAAATAGAGAACACACTCTCCTTCTGCCGGAACGGAGAGCAGTTTTTCGGTGATATCCGATTCCTGATCGGTTAGATCTCCCACCAGGGCAATCTCAACAGGCTCTTCCGGAGGCTGGTCTTCAGCGGGTCCCACAAGCAGCCACTCCTGACAACGTGAATCTCCTGGACAACCAAATCGGGGTTTGTTGTAATGGACCCAGTCGATTCCTCCAACCGGGCGACGGCCAGTTCTTGAGGACTGCGATTCATCTTCCCCGGCGGACACGGATGAACCAGTACGGTTCCACGGTTCTGGAACCACCGTCTTACGCGAATTGCTGTTCTCGATCCCTCACTACGCCATTTCCCAGAGGCCAGGAGCAAGCCATGACCAGATTCAATCGTCGTAAGTTCATCAAAACGACTGCTGCCGCCAGTACGGTTTTTCCACTGTTCACCATTGGTGGTACCAAAGCCTCCGGGAACGTCCTGGGAGCCAATGACACCATCCGGATTGGTGTCGCGGGTATTCACGGTCGCGGAAAATCGCATTACGGCGATTACTCCAAAATGGACAAGGTCGATGTCAGCTACCTGATCGACCCGGATAGCAGCCTGTTTGAATCGGCCACCTCAGCGGTCAAAGCGCGCGGTGGCAATACGCCACAGTGTGTGCAGGATATTCGAGTCGCGTTGGACGACAAGAATCTGGATGCCGTCTCGGTCGCCACCTGCAATCACTGGCATTCCCTGATCGGTGTCTGGGCCTGCCAGGCGGGTAAGGATGCCTACATCGAAAAACCGATCAGCCACAATGTCTTCGAAGGGGGCCAGCTGGCCGCGGCAGCTCGCAAGTACAATCGCATTGTGCAGCACGGTACCCAGCAACGTAGCAGTCAGGGTCGCGCCCAGCAGATGGCTGCCATTCAGGCGGAAAAATACGGCAAGGTCCTGGTCTCCAAGGGTTACTGCTGCAAACCACGCTGGAGTATCGGCAGCAAACCGGTCAGCAAGCCACCGTCGCATCTCGACTTCAACCTGTGGCTGGGCCCGGCGCCGAAGCAGGATTTCCATGGCAACCTGGTGCACTACAACTGGCACTGGTTCTGGGATACCGGAAACGGCGACACGGGAAATCAGGGCGTGCACGAAATGGATGTGGCCCACTGGGCGATCAAGGGTGCGACCATGCCCAATCGTATCTGGAGCCTCGGTGGTCGTTTCATTCCTGGTGCAGAGAACCTGATTGATCAGGGCCAGACCCCCAACATGCAGCTCAGCGTGTACGAGTACGACGACACCTTGTTAGTGTTTGAAACGCGTGGCCTGGTTGGCAAGAAAGGCTCGCCGGCACGCAACGTCAGCAACGAGGTCTATACGACTGAAGGTCTGGTGAAAATCACAGAGGGCAAGTTCTATCCCAAGAACGGTGGCAAACCAGAGACCATTCAGGGAGACCCGGCCACCGTCACTCCCGGCGGTGCCTTCGGCAGCTTCATCGCTGCGGTCCGCAGTCGCAACCCCGACGATGTCAACTGCGATGCGCAGGTCGGCCATTACTCCAGCGCCTTGTGTCACCTGGGCAACATCTCGTATCGACTGGGAGAGCCGGTGCCCTTCAACAAGCAATCCAAAACGCTGGGCGACAATGGCCAGGTGGTGGCTGCCTTCGACACACTGAAAGACAATCTCAAGGCCGTCAATGTCGACCTCGCGGAAAACCAGTACACGCTGGGGCGTGTTCTCGAATTCGATGCCAAGACAGAACGCTTCCAGGGCGATGAGCAGGCCAATGCGTTACTCAGCCGGCCTTATCGCAAACCCTTCGTTGTCCCAGAAAAGGTCTGAGACCGCCTCGAGCGCAAGCAATAACAGACTACGGCTGGACCGCCGCCTGGCGATCCAGCCGTTTTTTTGTCGCCATCCGGACTCGATCAGGGATCCAGGTCGTCCAAGCCACCCAGATCCAAGTCGACTTGAAGCACGTCCTCCGTTTTCTCGTCCATCGCTTTTTCATGATCTGTTTTTTCGTGCGGCCTGGAGGCCACGGCGTTCAGGGCCAGACCCGCTCCCAGCGTGCTCGCAATGCCCACAGCCAGACTGACGGCGACGAAGCGTGGTACGGGCTGACCACGCCACCAGGAGCGCAGCAACAGCCCACATCCAAAGAGCAACAACAAACCACCCGGCAATCCCAAAACAACAGTCACAATCAACATCGGATCGGTCATCGCAGATCTCCTCAAGCGGATTTCGTCACCATCTCTGTCACCATTTCGGCCGGGTTCCCTGGGCAACCGGTCGTCCGACTTTCCATGACCTCAACGTGTCTCCGGGGCAGACTTTGAATTCAAACGAAACGCGTTCTCCCAGCCACCTGTCTCGACCAGCAACCGATCAATGGCCCCGATCTTCCTGACCGTTTGCGTCACACCGCATACCAAATCCAGGTAATGCGCGCGATCAACCGCGGAAAGCCGCTTGCCACGACGATCCCACAACCACTTGCGACACGGCTGGTACGATCCTACCCGCAGCTCCCAGGCCTCGCGGGGAACTCGGTGGCACCACGCCTCCGGACTCACATAGACCGACTCATCCTGCCATCGCGGAAAGCCAGCTGCGATCAGCGGATCCCCTGCTGGCGTGCTCCAATGCAGCCCCGGCATTGGAGCCACCGGACCGGTGCCCGACTGATCGCAGCCCAGATGGCAGTTGATGAGTTCACATCCCAGCTGGCTCAGTCGACGATAGAGTTCTGCAGATGCGGGTATCAGTACCGGAGGAAAGTCAACGCACAACGTGGCCGCATAACGTTCCCGATAGGTCGAGGCATGGAACAAGGCATACACGTAACCGAGCAATTCCCGCCCGGTTTGCTCGGTCTCCGCCGACGGCTGCTGGGTCCCCCACAACGGCGCCCCAGTGGCTTCCTCCATCGCTACCAGGAATGGTTCGGAAAAATTCAACGCACGCTCTCCAGTGGTACTCCCATTTTCGCTACCTTCATAGACCCAGAGAGGAAACACCGACTCACTGCCCCGATTATCCGAACGGATCACTCCATCGATGACGATTCGATCCGCCACCCAGAAAAAATTGCAGGGCTGACTGGGCAACATCTGTCGGCGCGTAATCAACGCCAGGTTCTGGCCGTGGACGAGGTGGCGCATCACCTCCGTGCGAGGCCAGTCCACCATGGTTTTTGACCAGTAGACGCGCCGCTGATCAAAAGGCCGATAACAGCAACCTCGAATCCGACTGCGCCACGCTTCATCAGCCGCCAGACTTTTGCGGGCCTGCGACAGCTTCCAGCTACGCGTGTCTCCTGGTTCGTAACGCGCCGAACGGGTCTTTCTGAAATAGTCTGCGCGAATCTGATCATCCGGAATATTCAAATTGCGAAAGTCGCGAAATCGCGACTCGAGTTCCTCGTCGTTCAGCGCCACCACAAATCCATCACGGGCGGTGATGGGAGCAGTGCTGTGTAGCGGCATGATATCGGGCAGACGAAAACTGCTCTCGGGTAATGCGACCGGCGGCGGAACACGGGAAGAAAAAAAATAATAAGGAGACTGCAACGCAACCGACTGCGCAGGAAACTCATTCCATGGTGTCTCTTTCAGGCGAGAGATCTTGTCTTCACGCTGTCCCCAAAGCTCGCTGTAACGGACACTCTCTGCCTGCTGATGTGAGCCTGGCAAACGTCGCAGCAGACCGACCGCGCACCCTTGATCGATGCCAAACAGGTTCTGGTCTGAAACACCTGGTGGCGGACGTTCCCGGCTCTTGCGATTCCCATGCAGGTCTAACAGTGAGATTCGTGAAAACGTCGTTGACAGGGCATGTCGCATCCCACGAAACGTGGCGTTCTCGAGATAACCATGATTCGTCACCAGGGCAACCAGACCGGTCGTCGCCCGCTCGATGTTCCAGTGCGCCAGGCGAAAGAATTTGACATAGTCGTCGTGCAGCCACAACTTGCGCTCTGCCAGCGGATCACCATCGATCGAAAAATAGTCTGCGGGTGCATTCTCCACCCGGCCGTGCAAGAGTTGATCGGTCCAGCTGCTGCGGTTCGTAGACAAGGCCGCCCAGGGCGGGTTGCCCACGACCACCGTGTGCGGCAATGAAGACCAATGCCTTGTCGAACCGACTTCTTCGCCGCCGGCGGCCGCCGGCGCAGTGGTACCGGGCTGGGCCAGGCTATCGGCGACGAAAACCTGCAGGCACCCAGGCCGCTGAAACTCGAACCCCGTCTGCTCCAATTGGCACGCCAGACCGATCTGAGCCACCACCACCGCAGGCAACATCCAGTCGACTCCCGTCAATCGCGGCAACAGCTGCTCTACCACATACGTATTCCAGGCTTCCCTGCAGGACTGTGCATTTGTCGCGCCGCTGCGAAAATCTGTCTGCCAGGTTGCGTGGATTCTCGCCACGACCGCGCGCAAAACCACGCCTGTGCCACAAGCCGGATCAAGCACACGTACAAAAGGGCGTTGGGAATCAGGCGAATCCAAAACGCGCGGTACGTTTCCTGCCAGTACCGATTGCCAGCTCCGACAACTCGCCAGACCACTGCGCAAATCGAACTCCTGGCGAAGCGACTGGTCCACGGCATCTACCATGAAGCGGGCAAGTGTCGACGCGGTATAATAAACGCCGCGGCGACTACGGTCCTGCGCCGCCACCTGGCTGAGAAACGACTCGAGAAAATCAAACTTCTCCAGACACTGTACCGTTGACAATGTCTCGGCCGCATTCACTACCCAGCGTTTACAGGCATGGTCCCAGCTCGGTACATCCAGCACCCCCTCTAGCCAGGAAGCCTGTGCCGGCTGAAACACCGCCTGAAAAACGGTCGCCACTGCGGGGTCCGCCTGTGCCATCAACCAGGTGGGGATCTGCGCCTCCTGAAAACGGCGCCCCGCCAGATACCAGGCTATACGGCCGCAGACCAAAGCCTGAGCCAGCTGGTGATTCACCGCATCGGCAGAAAGGTGCCTCTCCAGCTGTGTCTGCAACAACCGCAAAGGTGGCGCAACACTCGGTCGGGAGAACCTACTGGCGATCTGCAGCGCTGCCGCAGCAGTTACCGCCTGCAGATCCCGCCAATCGGTTTGCGTCTTCCTGACCACCGCAGGTCTGCCTCGCGGTATCGGGCGGCTGTCCGCTCGGTGACAGCCCGCCGAAAGTTTGCTCTGCCGCTTGATCGCTGCGTCGCGCGCGAGACGGCAGGTGATCCGTGGCCAGGACGTGGCCGGTTCCGTAGCCTAATAACCAAAACGTTTGACTTCCTGCCCGTTGGCCACCACCCGAATCATACCGCCATAACAACCGGCAATGAACGTTCCACCATCTGGCATAAACGAAAAGCGGGGGGGGTCTCTCTCCGGGCAAATGCGATCTTCTGGATCGCGAGGGTGATAGGTACGCATCGTCCCTCGCGTAAAAGTGTAGCGGTACACTTGCCGACCGGTCGTCAAATCCCAAAACTCAACATCTCCAGTACGCTGGCTGCCAGCAGCCAGCGTCTGCCCATCGGGAGAAAAGAACGGGTGCTGAATGTTCTTGTCCAGGGTGCGAAACTGCGCGACTGGCACGAGTGACTCCAAATTCCAATGCAACACGACACCACCTTTGTGTCCGGTCGCAAACGCAATTTTGTCCGGTGACATGGCCAGCGTGTAAAACGGTTCGGCAAAGTCCATCGAGGCCCGCTGAAGTGCTCCAGTCTGAGGGTCACACATCACTACTTGAAAGCGCCCCTCCTGCTCCCGGATACCCAGCAAGTGGCGACCGTCGACCGAGTACTCGACAGCGACTGCTTTGCCGAGTGGATCACAGCGTCGCAATCTGGTGTATGACTCAGCCTCATAAATGACGCATTTGGTCCGGCTGAGTACCGCAATTTCACCACCATCGGGAGAAAACGAAAATGCATGGCAGCGATTAAACTGACGCAACGACTTGCCAGTCGCCACATCCCACAACCTGACTTCGCTTAACTCCAAACCGCCACCTGGAGTAAACAAACGGCACGAAGCGAGACGTTTTCCATCGGGTGAAAAGCGAAGATTCGTAAAGTCTCCAAACGACTGCAGCCGCTGGAGCATTTGCCCGGTCCGCGCGTCCCAGATCTGGATCAAGCCACACTTGCGCACGGTCGGATGGGGACGGGGCGGGAACTCAGAATTCGACATACCCGACTTGGCCGTCGCGACGAGCAGACCATCGGCCGACACCGCAATACATTGTGCATTTCGCTCAGGTACGAATGGCGCCGCGGCAACCCATGCCTCGGTCACCCAAATCCCCAGGACCACACACCAAGCCAGTCGCAGTTTCGGTATCCCTGCTGCCATCGCCTTTACCCCACCTTCAAACCAAGGGTACCCGCGGGTCAGGCATCGCCCGATCGAACTCCCCCGCAAGCGGACATGATCAGTATACCTGGTTGATCCACCGGGCCCTAGCGCGCCGCGCTGCAGTCTCCAGCGACAGCTGCCGA
>CAZITS010000223.1:2206-8162 GCA_964542185.1 uncultured Pirellulaceae bacterium | reverse complement strand
CCTTACTGCCGCGACGGATAAAGTACTGCTGACTCATGATGGGGGGGGTTTCTGTAGAGGTAACCAGCGTGGTAACGCAGGCAATCAGGCGGCGTTGCCGGCGCACTATCTCACAGCGCGTGCCCATCATAGGACCAACAGGAAGCACCGGGCGAGTGTAAAACCGCGCCAAATTTACACACCCCTGCTCGCAGCTTGCCGTCCGGATGCCCGAGGGAAGTATGGCGGGCTGTGGGACGTGGCGCCGCCCGACCGCACGGAACCCTCTGCACAAAACCGAATCGTGGTCGTAAACCCTTGCCAGAAAGTGCGTTGCGGCGCGCTAAAGGAGGGTTAAGATAGAGGCTCCGCTGCACGTATCGATTTGCTACGATGGGGGTAGCGATTCCGTCACCAGTCGACCTGAGACGGACCAGGCAACGTGCCGACTGCAACCAGCGCCAGCGATCCCCGCGGGCGCGGGAAAAGACCACCGGCCGTCCATCTCGTGGAAAGAACGATCATGCTCAATCGCAGAAAAACGCTTCAAGGCATGGCGGCCGGCGCCGCCCTGCGCCTGCCGCTGGCGTCCGACCGTCTCTGGGCAGCACCGACGCGGGCGACGACTGGCAAGCGGATCATCTTCTTCATGCAGAACCAGGGCTTCGATCCGCAGACCTGTATTCCCAGCGGGATGAACAGCAGCGGCTCACTGGCTGGCGCCACGCTGCCGGAGCCCATTGAGGCCCTGGAACCCTACAAAGAACGCCTGCACATCATCAACGGCCTGCACGGCAAGCACACCAGCCCCTCGCACAGCGCCTTCTTCGGCGCACTCGGCGGTTATCGCGGTGGTGACGGGGTCCCGCCGAGCGCCGCGACCATCGATTATGAACTGAGCAAGGTGCTGCCGCAGACGCTGTTGCCCCACCTGTGTATCGGCATGGACTCGATTGAGAACATGACCACCAAGCCCACGATCGCGACGCTGTCGGCCAGCGGCGCCGGGCAACCGATCTTCATGCATTCCAATCCGAATCACCTTTACCAGATGCTGTACGGTGGCATCTCCACGGGGACCATCCGGCAGCGGCACGAAGCCCGCTCCAACGTCCTGAATCAAATCGAAACCTTGGCGGCCAGTAAGGGCCGATCGCTGCCCACGTTGGCGCAGCGACGTTACGGTCACTACGTGCAGGGATTCAAGGATGTCAACGGCCTCCGCGGTCGTCTGGCCACGGTCGCCGACCACTTGCGCAAGTTTGCACCCCAGGTGGACGAGCGCTACACCCGGCCGCAATTCGAAACCGACTGGCACGATGTTCTGCTGGAGCTCGGCGTTTCGGCGCTGATGTCGGGGATCACCAATACCTTGACCATCGGTTCGGGGCGGGGAGAAATCTTCGGTGCCTGGAAGGGACTGGGCGTCCAGCAGCAGGGACACAACCTGGGGCATATGAAACAGCCCGACAACCCGATCTGGATCAAGATCCGCCAGTACAACAGCCGCATGCTGGTGCGACTCATGGAAGCTCTGGAAAGCGTCCCCGAAGGCAGCGGCACGATGATGGACAACACACTGATCGTCTATACCAGTAACAATGGGGACAAGCAGCACACCAACGGCGCCAACTGGCCGGTGATGCTGCTGGGTAGTCTGGATGGCGCCTTCAAAACGGGTTGTTTCACGCAGCTGGATGGCAAACGCCCCCTCAACGCCCTCTATACGACGCTCTTGCGGGCCGCGGGCGCCACGGGCGATCGCTTCAACATGACCGAGAAACTCGCCAAGAAGTTTGATCGCCAGACCGGTCCGATCAAGGAACTACTGGGATGAACAAGGTCGCGTTGATCCTGGCGATCCCGCTGGCCTGTGGCTTGTTCTCGGTAGCAGGTGGGGAGACCTACACACCGGGCGCTCCTGGCAATCAGAACTTTGCCAGCCTGGCAGAGCCCTTCCTGACGAGCCACTGTCTGGACTGTCATGGTGCGACCGACCCTGAGGGCCAGCTCTCGCTACAAGACCTGGGCCCCGTCGATGAGGCGAACGCCGGCACCTGGAAACGCATCTGGTCGCAAGTCGCCTTGCGAGAGATGCCACCTCCCGAGAGCCAGCAACCCCAGGTGGTCCAACGGCTGCAGTTTAGCGACTGGATCATCGCTGAGTTGACGCGCGTGCTGCGTGACAAGGGCGGTTTTCGTGACCACCTGGATCCCGATAAAGCGAATTTCGTCGATCACGATCTGCTCTTCGGTCCCCTGCCGGACGGCATCCGACTGTTGCCCACGTCGTCGCCGACCCGCATCTGGCGAGTGACTCCGGCTGAGCACATCACACGCCTCAATGAATTGATCAACAGCGAGCCCCCCTTCAACCCCGCCAAACCGGGCCTGCGCACGCATGGTGATGTGGTCCCCACCAACCACGGGGGTGAACTCAAACTTTATTTCGGTACCGATCGCATCATCAAATGGCAGGGCGGTACCGTGGCCTACGCTACCGCGGTCAAGAGTGTCCCCGCCATCCTCTCTTCGGCGCGCGGCCACGGCCTGGAGAACTACCCTGACTTTTACACGGTGAACAGTGCGGAAGCCACGCAAATCATGGGCATGGCCGAGGACCTGATTCGCTACATGGCTTACGGTCCCCTGAGCATTGCCAATCCGGAACAGATCACAGACGACCCCAACACCTACAAGATAGAGGGAGACATTCGCGGCCTGCCGACGAGTCTGGTTTACGGTACCAAGGTGCGCCGCCCACTGACTCCCGTTTACGAGCTGATGAAAGCGGAGGGTGTGACCGAGCCGCTGTTGCGGGCCGCGGTCGACTTCCTCTTCGAAGCGCTCACTTTTCGTCCGCCCCGCCAGCAGGAATCAGACGCCTACCTGGCCATCGTCCAGCAGTCGGTCGAAAAACTGGGCAAACAAGAGGGTGTCGTGCTCGGCCTGGCTGCCATCTTCCTCGATCGCGACGCCCTCTTCCGAACGGAACTGGCCGCAGAGGGCCAGCCGGATCGCCAGGGGCGGGTAGCGCTGCGGGACTGGGAGCTGGGCCTGGCGGTGAATCACGCGCTGCGTTACCTCAAGCCGGACCCGGAGCTGCGGCAGGCGATCGTCGCCGGGCGAATGCGGACCCGGGACGACGTCGCGCGTGAAGTACGACGGCTGCTGGCCGACGACCGTATCCGCAAGCCACGGGTGGTGCAGTTCTTCCGCGATTACTTCGACTACGACCTGGGCGGCTACATCTGCAAAGACTCCCAAGCGCTAGCCGCCAGTGGGGCCAGCACCCGCGGGCAGGCACACTACCGTGCCATGTTTGACGCGACCGCGAGCACGGACCGCCTGATCGAACTGATCCTGCAGGAAGATCGGGATGTGCTCAAACAGTTGTTGACCACCGACAAGGTCGTAGCCACCAAGGCCGACAACACCTACTTCGGCAAGCGGCACACGCGGCAAGAACAGGCGGCATCCGTGGCGGCAGCAAAGAAAGCGGCGGCCGCGACGCAGCAGAAACGGGCAGCGGAACTGGCAGCGGCCGAGAAACAACTGGCGGAACTGGCAGCGGCGTTGAAAACGGATCCGGAAACCCAACCCAAACAAAAGAAACAGGCGGGCCAAAAGAAAAAGCTCAAGGCGGCCCGCAAGAAAGTAACGACCGCCCGGAAGCGACTGACCGCGGCCAAGAAGAAACGTCCCAACGTCAATCACAAAGTCGCGCCGGCCCAGTTGGCGGGGCCCAAAATCTATGCCCGCGTCAGCCGCCGCAGCTTCGGCAACGGGTCGATGAAACCGAACCGTTCCCTGGCCACAGCGCCCCCCGGACAGCGGTTGGGAATTCTGACCCACCCCAGCTGGCTCGTTTCCCACTCCGATGCCATGGACAATCACGCCATCCGGCGGGGCCGGTGGATCCGTGAACGGCTGCTGGGTGGCGGTATTCCCGATGTTCCGATTACGGTGGACGCGATGCTACCGGATGAACCACGCAGCACACTCCGCGCGCGCATGCGGGTGACCCGGCAATCCTCTTGCTGGACCTGCCACAAAAAGATGGATCCGCTCGGTCTACCCTTTGAAATGTACAACCATGCGGGCCTGTACCGAGAAACCGAACTGAACCAACCGGTCGACAGCACAGGTGAGATCATCGCTTCGGGCGTCCCCGAGCTCGACGGCAACGTGGCCAACGCCATCGAACTGATCCAGAAACTGGCCGCCAGCGAACGGGCGGAACAGGTCTTCGTCCGCCATGCTTTCCGGTTCTGGATGGGCCGCAACGAAACGCTCCACGACGGGCCCGTACTCCAGCAAGCGCAGACGGCCTACCGCGACAACGGCGGCAGTATGCAGGCGCTGCTGGTAGCGCTCCTCACCTCCGACGCCTTTCTCTACCGCACCCACAGCACGCCGGGGCAAACCGCAGCCAACTGACCACGCTGTCAGGCGAACCGGCAGCGTGCTCCGTGTTAAGAAGACTACCTGATGGTCGCGGCACTCACCCAGATGACCAGCAGCAGGGGAACGCCGATGGTCAGCAGAAAGCGACCTTTGTTGGCACGGATCACCTGCCCCAGCCCCACAGCGAAGCTCACGTTGTGTTCCTGACTGAGCGCGCGGACATGTTGCGCCCAGGGGGCAAACCAGACGAACAGCAAGACGGCCATGGAAAGGAGAAAGGTGAGCAGCGGAATCCCGGCCTCCGAACCCACCCCATGATCGACCATGACAACCAGTGCCATGGCCGGCCAGAGGATGCCGGGCAGGGTCAGAAGGGGTGAACTTAATCCGGGACCCTTGGCCCGGTACTGCCCTCTGGCCAACCGTTTCGCCGTAACCACCACGTGTACCAGCAAGCTGATCGCCGAGGCGGCGCACACGACGCTGACGAGAACCTGCCCAACGAAGGCCGCCAACGCGGCGATCACGAACAAGAGGGCGAACAAGAGGGCAAACGCGAGGGCAAACGCCTCTAGCGCATCCCCGATGCCTTCAAAAATCGGGTCAAAACCTTGGGCCATGAGTATGATTGTTGCGCTCCTGAACCTGAGGCCTGCCAGCTGCTCCATGCGGCGCGGCGACATTACCGCGTGGGGTCGAACGTGCTCCAATACTATAGAGCCTCAGACAAGCAACTGCGGTGTGTAAAATTCAGGGAAATTTACACACTGACCGCACCGTCGGCGGGGCCCCTTCCCTTGCGGCGTCCGCGCGCTGCAGGAAGAATGGCCGGCTGGAGTCAACCCAACGGTCCGGCAGCAGGCCGACACTCAGAGAGGACGCGACGACACATGCGTACAGACAGAAAAGTCGGTCTGCTGGCCACCTTGCTGATGATCTGGCTGCTGGTAGTGGGTAGCGCCTCCCAGGCGGCCGACCGCACCGAATCCTGGAAACTCCTCTACGCCAACGTCGAGCCCGATCGCCTCCCGCCGCCGGCCGACGGCTCGTTTGTGCCGTTGCAGAACGGACCGGGCGCCTACCTGCGGATCGTGGTGGTCCACCGCGGACCGGCGACCGACCGGATCACCGACGTAGTCCTGAACGGCATCTCACTCCGCCAGGGCCTGCCCGGCCGATCCCACCCTCGGGTCCAACAGTATCCGCACTACCAGCAGCACAGCATCGAGTTCCACCCAGGCGGGCCACCGCAGGCGCTACTGGATGCCGGTCGACCCGTGTGGTACCGCATCCTGCCGTCACAATCGACCGACGGGATCGACTGGACGGAGATCCTCGTACGGCTGCGCCAGTGGCACCGCCGGCCACTGCAGGTCCAGCTGCCAACAGCCAGCGGCCAGCAGATCGACCTGGCGGTGCAGACGACACCAGACGTGCAGCCGCACAGCCTTATGGAGCAAACACACATCGGATTGGCCACGCTGAATGCCGCGCGCGATCGGCTTTATGTCTACCTGCTGGTTCCCCGGGCCTCGCCAGAAAACCCCGTCTCGGTGGCATCGCTCAAGGT
>CAZITS010000223.1:0-2196 GCA_964542185.1 uncultured Pirellulaceae bacterium | reverse complement strand
CAGCTTCCACCTCGTCGACTGCCGGCTGAGTACGGGCGAGCAACGAGTTTGCAGTCTCCGCGCCGGCAACGGTTTCGCCGTGATGATGTTCGGTGCCAATTTTGGTGGCCCCCGGCCCTATATCGAAAAAGGTTTCCAGGAGTTTTACGAACACTACATCGATAGTTGGATCTCACCCGGGGGGACCGAATCCTGGCGCCAGATCAGCCAGGATTGGTGGCAGGCGATGGCCGGCCACTATCGGATCCGGCTGCAACCCAATCACCATCATGCCGGGCAGACCAGGGAGGAAATCCGCCAGCTGGCCAGATCGGACAGACAGACGCTGGCCTACTGGCTGTTCGACGAGCCGGACGTCAATGACTGGTTCGACGGAGAACATCACGGCATCGCGGCACCACTACGACTCGGTCTGCATGCCCAGCGGTTGGTCCAGCTGGCCGCCACGCTCCGCGCCGCCGACCCGGTCCATCCGACGACCCTGGTCGTCGACAAGACCTTCCGGCCTCAGAACTATCCCACCTACGGTCAATTGCCGGACGTCGTGCAGGCGGACATCTACTATCCGCTGGCGGCACACGCCAAACAAGCGCCCTGGGACCCGCTGACTTACATGTACGGCGACACCCAAGCGGCCCGCGCGGGCTTCATGCCCAAGCCGATGAACATCGTCGTCAGCGCCAGCCCCGACGGCGGCGCCCGTCCGCCTCGGCCGGGCGAGGAGCGGATCGCCGTGTACGCCTCCGTGGCCGCCGGGGCCCACGGCATCTGCTACTACTGGTACAACGCCAACAAGGAAGCCGGCTGCCAATGGGTCGCGGACACCTGGGCCGAGATCGCCATTCTCAACCGCCAGCTGCAACTGCTGGCGCCCTGGATCGGGGTCGGCTTCCCCGTGGACTTGTCGGCCAAGACACCGGACAAGCTGTGGGTCAAGACGGTAGCTGCCGGCACCGACGCCCTGCTGGTGGTGATGATCAACCGGCAATACCGCTCTTCGCCAGCCGGATTCACCTCGACCCCGCTGGCGCAGACGCCGGTAGAATTAGTCCTCCCCGACGGTTTTACGGTTGCCTCGGCGGTCTCGATCGAAGCAGACGGCCCGCAGGCGATCGCCGTCACACAGGCCGATCAGACGGCCCGCTTCAACGCTGGCGCACTGGAGGTCGGGCGGCTGGTCCTGCTGACGCGCCGCAGCGGCCTGCTGGATCGCCTGCAGAGACGCTGGAACACGTTGCAGCGCTAGTTGCCAGGTCTTGCGGCTGCTGCCCACTGGATCCGCTTGCCGATCTACTCGCGCCAGTCCCGCACAAGGCAGAACGTATTCGCACTCAGGGATTCGATCTTCCGCTCAACAGCAGTCCTGTCATTTCCGCCAGGCCACTCGCTACCAGCAACCCGTAGTAAACTGCCGCAGCAATCGCCACCGCGAGGATACCCCGTCGCCCGCGCGTCACCAGCAAGTAAATCGGCAAGATCACAATCGGCCCGGGGAATAGAATCAGCAACAGCCCGAAGCCGCGCCAGCGCTGGTTCCCCAGCTCCAAGCGGTCCAGCTCGCACCACTGGAAGAGCGGGCAGGCAAAGGCCAGCGTGGCGACGAATTGCATGAGTCGCGCATCGGTCTCGCCGATACCGGTCAGGCCTGACAACAGTCCCAGGACAATGGCCACGACCAGCATCCACAGTAACTGGCGTCGTTTCCGGGCGCGCAGTTCGCTGATCACGGGATCGCAGTCGCGCGGTAGCTGGTCCACCGCTGCTGTGGAGTCGGGCTCGTCAGGCAACTCCCCTGCCGTGGTCATGTAAGTCTCTTTTGCTATGGGATGGACAACTGGCGGTCACTCGGACGCAGCCCTGTTTAGCATCCTCTCGCTACCATTCTTGCCAGGTACAGGGGGTGCAGGTCAATCGGTCGCGACGGACCCTGTTTTTAGCGAGGAAGGTGGAGGGCTACCGCAGAAAAGCACGCGGAGTCGGGTACTGAACCGTTGAAGCGGCCCATCATAAGGCCGGCTAGCAGCATCAGGCGAGAGCAAAATCGAACGAACTTTACAGACCCGTCCCAAACGCACACGGCGTAATGCACCCGCTGCGTCGCTCGGGCCCGCCAACCAACGGACTCCCTGCCTCTACGGGGACGCGAAGTAGGGATGCACCTGGAGGTAGTTGAAGACCACTTGCTGGCCGGCAGGG
>CAZITS010000222.1:0-8195 GCA_964542185.1 uncultured Pirellulaceae bacterium | reverse complement strand
CGTAGAAGTGATCCGCAGAAGAACACAGTTCTTGCTGGCCAGGGCACGTCAACGGAAACACACTGTGGAAGGTTTGCTATTGGCCCTGGCCGATATCGATCAAATCATCCAGATCATTCGCTCTTCACAAACACAAGCAGATGCCAAATCACGGCTGATGGGATTTGAATGTCCGGCGGCGTTGATGCAACGTGCCCTGGGCGACGATGGTTTTCGCAACTTCCAAGAAGAACGTGGTGAAAGTGATGTGTACACGCTAACAGCGGTTCAGGCAGATGCCATCTTGAAGATGACGTTGGGGCAACTGGTCAACCTGGAGCAAGAGCGATTAGGTACAGAGCACGCCAAGTTGCTTGTGGAAATCGCCGAGTTTCAGACGATCCTGGCTGATCGTGAAATTGTGCTGGGAATGATCAAAGAGGATTTGCGTGAGATCAGTCGCAAGTATGGCCAAGATCGAAAAACCGAGATTACAGGTGAGGAAATCGGGGAAATCGATCTGGAAGATGTGATCAAAGAAGAGACGATGGTGGTCACGATCTCGCATCGAGGTTACATCAAGCGGACTTCGGTCGACAACTTCCGATCCCAGCGTCGCGGGGGTAAAGGTATTATCGGAGCCAGTGCGCAGGAAGAAGATCCTGTCGAACATTTGTTCGTTGCGAGTACACATGCGTACCTGTTGTTTTTTACGAACAAAGGAAAAGTCTACTGGCAGAAAGTTTACGGCTTGCCTCAACTCAATCGCGATCGGCGGGGACGAGCAATTGTCAATTTATTGAACTTGGATGAGGACGAAAAAATCACGGACTGCCGAGCTGTCCGTGATTTTAATTTGCCAGGCCACTTTTTGCTGATGGCCACACGTAAAGGGCAGGTCAAGAAAACGGCGTTGGATGCCTATAGTCGCCCCAAGCGAGGTGGCATTATTGCCATCAAGCTTCGACCTGACGATGAGTTAGTGGACGTCGTCATTACCAAACCCGGTGATGAACTATTGTTGGCAACTGTGAATGGAATGGCGATTCGTTTCAATGAGGCCGATGCTCGACCTATGGGACGCAATGCCTCCGGAGTGCGAGGTATTGCTTTGGCACCTGATGATGAATTGGTGGGTATGGTTGTGGCCGATCCTGATGCGGCATTGTTGACCGCGTGCGAGAACGGTTACGGGAAACGAACGACTTTTGGTAATAGCACTCGTCTCGACGCAGGTGTCGAACCTTCGTCTGAAGTAGATGAAGCGAGTGCAGCGGAGCCGACCGAAGAACGTAGTGGTAGCAGCCGTTACCGGACGCAGCGTCGGGGTGGTAAAGGCCTGAGAGACATCAAAACGACGCGCCGTAACGGCAAGGTTGTCGGGATCGTTCGCGTCGATGAAGAAGATGAGTTGTTGATGATGACGTCCGGCGGCATGATTCAGCGAATTGCGGTGAAGGAAGTCAGCGTGGTGGGTCGCAATACCCAGGGTGTGCGCATTATGAAGCTCAAGGATGGCGACGCTTTGACCGCGATAGTCCGCGTGCCTCGCGAGGAATCAGCGGAAACGCTGGAGGCCCCAAATGAGGTGCCAGCGGATGGTGGTCAGCCACAGGAAGACAGGCAGCCCGAGGAAGATGGAGCGGATGCGAGCAGCGAGTCGCAGTAAAGGCTGATCGAGCCATTTCCTTTTTCTCGGATCGCAATATCTGACGCGATTACAAAGCTGCACGCAGTTCACGATAGTTCAATGCGGTTTCGTAACGACGCATCAGGCAACTTTGCCAGGTCAGCATGTCTCCCGGAGACGTTTCAGTGATGCGTGTTTGCAAACGCAGGCCGTCGTCAGTCAACTTGCGCCAATGCCGTCGTGCCTTGCCGGTGGCAAAGTGGTGCTTTAGCCGGTCCTGGAGATTCAAGGTTTCGCCGACGTAATACGTACGTGACTGGGCGTCGCTTAATCGATACACCCCTGGCTTTTCTGGGATACGTCGCCAGTTAATATCGTCCAGCAGTTGGAATTTTCCCAATCTCTTGGGAGCTACCAGGATAGCTCCCCGGGTTCTTGCCACGGCTGCTTGTTTCCGTAGCTTCAGGGCAGCCCAACGATATTGCAGCGGGGTATAACCGGGTGCGAGGCCAGCGGCGATGTCGTCAAAACTGGCGGCGCAGAGCGGGTCGCAAAGCACTTCGTCGAGACTTTCCGCCGACTCGTCCAGTAAGCGTTGCAAAGCGATTTCACTGGCGAACAGAAATGGGTCACAGTCACGCCAGGAGATGTTGGTGCGTTCGGTTGCAGAAAAATCGGCCAGTTCCCCACGTTTGCGTAAGCGAAACAAAAGAATGTTCCAGGTTCGCAGATCGCCAGCGAGGCCCAGCTCTTTGCAGCATTGCTGAAATTGCTGGTTGAGTTCAGGGTCAATTACGACGCGATCGACTGAGTAGCCACCGTACGTCTGACGAAAGGCATCGCGCACGCCTCGACAGGTAAGTTCACGTTGTTGTTGAGCGGTTTGGCGGTCATGGGCACGCCTGTCTGCCGAGGAGGGTGCTGTGGCAGGACTGCCAGCCCCACGTTTGGTTTTCTTGGTTCTGGATCGGGCGGTTTGTGGGGCGCTAAGTAAAGGTTCTGGTGACCCGTCCAGTGCATCACCGACGCGGATTGAATCGAGGCGTTCACGGCCAAATCGGACGTAGTCCTCTGAGATTTCAAAACCGAGGTAGCTGCGTCCGAGCTTCTTGGCGACCGCAAGTGTCGTGGCACTTCCGGAGAAAGGGTCGACGACGAGCTGGTCTTCGTCGGAGCAGCAGCGAATGATGCGACCTAGCAGCTGTTCGGGCATCTGGCATCCGTGAAACCCGGTCCGCTCTTTGAAAGTGCCTGCTACTCTTGGAAAGTACCAGGTGTCTTCCTGTGATTGAAAGCGGGCGCTCAGGTCTTGGGGGCGCAGTGTCCACGTCTGCTCATTGTCGGCTGGTGCGGCTGGTGGAGCGGAGGGACTGTCGAGGAGTCCCTCCATTAGTTGGCCCGTAAGGTCGGCTGGGGGAATGATCCAAGTATCGTCTGGAAGTCGACCACGTGGGTTCGCACGTTTGTCGTTGTAGACAAGTTGTCGCGCAGAAGGAATTCGGTTTTCAGGAGCATCTTCGCGGAAAGTAAAAGATTCAGAGTCTTTTACCATGTGGAGCAAGTGCGTGTGTGAACGGGTGAATTTTCGGGAGCAGTTGACACCAAACGTGTAGTACCAGATGACCCAACTGCGAAAGTGGAACCCGACATCGTGGCAGAGCAGCTTCAGATCGGCTGCGTATTCATCACCAATTGCCAGCCAAAAAGTGCCGGTGCTGCTGAGGATCCGATGGACTGCGGCAATCCAGTCTCTCGACCAGTCCTTGTAGGCTTCCGCTGCCAGCCGGTCATCGTAGACGTCGTAGTGGTAACCCGTATTGAAAGGAGGGTCCGCGAATACTAAATCGACACTACCCTCTTGCAGGGTTTGCATACCCTCGATGCAATCACCGGCGACGATGTAATTCTGCTTTACTTCCATGAGGGGAGAACTCCACTTTCTCCAGCGATCCTTTGCTCCTATTCTACCGCATCAGGCTTCCTATCGTACCGCATAGGACCGCTTCTGCATACGCACCAGACCGCTTGTGGAATGGGTCCTATCGCTGCTGCTACGGGACTGTTCCCGCGAAGGCGAGAGATTGCTTGACCAGTGCTGTACAGACCGGATTGATGAGAGGGGTTGGGGATGACAGGAACCAGGTTTGACGCCATCGTTGTGGGGTCCGGGGGGGTGGGCAGCGCGGCGCTCGCACATCTGGCTCGGCGTGGTGTGAATGTACTTGGGTTAGACCAATTTCCGAGTGCCCATGACCGTGGGAGTTCACACGGCGAGACGCGGATGATCCGCCAGGCGTACCTCGAGCATCCTGACTATGTGCCGCTGCTCCGGCGGGCTTACACGCTGTGGGACGAGCTGGAAGAACTGACGGGCAAGCGGCTGTTCGAGCGGGCGGGATTGCTGGAAGTCGGGCCTGCCGACGGATTTGTGGTGCCGGGGGTCATCGCGAGTGCTCAGCAACACAAATTGGCGGTGGAAGAGCTGTCACATGATGACGTTCGCAAACGCTTTCCTGGTTTCAAGTTAGATGAAACGATGGCCGCCGTATTCGAGTCGGACGCGGGTTATCTCCTGGTGGAAGAATGTGTGCGCGCGCATCTTGCGGTCGCCAGCCGATACGGCGCGACGTTGCAAACAGGTGAGACGGTTGAAGACTGGTCGGCCGGTCGTGATGGTGTCACCGTGAAAACGAATCGGCAAACCTACTATGCTGATCGACTCGTGGTTACTGCGGGCGCTTGGGCTTCTCGGTTTTTGGACGCGATCGGATGTTCGCTAAAAGTGGTGCGCAAGCATCTGCACTGGTTCGACTGTCAGAACCCAGTGTACCGACGTGATCGAGATTGTCCCGCGTTTCTGTTTGAAGTGGACAAGACTGTGTACTACGGTTTTCCGCAAATCGATGAGCTTGGGGTCAAGATCGCGGAGCATTCCGAACAAGGTGACCCAGTGGCCGATCCTTTGGACTTGGATAGAACGGTGGATGAGACTGAACGACAACGTGTCGCGACTCAGTTGAAACGCTATTTGCCGGGGGTTTCTGCGGTGCCGACGCGCCACGTTGTCTGTATGTATACGATGTCGCCGGATCACCATTTCATCGTTGATCACCACCCGCAATTTCCTGCGGTCGTGTTTGCAGCAGGACTTTCCGGCCATGGCTTCAAATTTGCTTCCACGCTTGGAGAAGCACTGGCCGAAATGGCAATGGGTGAGCGAGCCAGCCAGCCAGTGGAGTTTCTCGGCTTGAAACGTTTTCGGACTGCTTGAGTCGAGCTAAAGTAACGCCTGAATCGCGGTATACGCCAGGTTGCTGAAAAACGCTTGTTTTCTCGCTGCAGCAAGCGGCTTGAGCTACTCTACAGCGAGTTTTCTCAGGCGGTCGTCGTTTCTGGGAGGACGCTGATCTGCTACACTGGATAAGTCGTATTGTGCGCAACTGGAATCACGCAGGAGCGGTGCGATGAAGCAGCAATTTATGCAGTACTCAGGCTTATCGGTGGTCGCGCCGGTTTGCATGCTTGTTGGGGCGGCAGTGTTTGCCGCGGACCCCGACTCTGCTGGTGATCAGGCGCGTCGCCAGGAGCTTTCCACGAAGCTCGTCGAAGAAGCGCTGCGCCGTGAAGTGAATGGTCAGGCCCAGGCACGAGATGAGATTCTCAAGCAGGCTCTCGAACGCGATTCCAGCAACGCGACGGCTCGTTGGCAGAGTGGTTTCGTCTGGGACGGGACCGAGTGGGTCCGAGTCGATGAAATATCCGAGAATGAAACGTTGCAGTCTCGGATTCGCCAGTACGAAGAGATGCGCGCGCAATGTGCAGACACGGCTCCTGCCCAGTGGCAATTGGCAAACTGGTGTGCCCTGTCTGGATTGAAGTTGCAGGAACGGGCACATCTTTACCGGGTGATTCAATTGTTGCCTGACCATCAGGGAGCACGCCAGCGACTCGGGTTCCGGCGGATTAATGGCAGGTGGCAGAGACTGGAATCCATCTGGCAAGGACTGCAAGACGCACAACGTGCCGCGCAGTCGTTACGGACGTGGGGGCCGCGCTTGGTTGAAGTACGCAAGTTGTTGCTGCAAAAAAATCGCACCAAACGCGAGGACGCTCTCAGTCAACTGCGTGGTTTGTCGGATGCCCGGGCAATACCCGCAGTGGAGACCGTGCTGACGGGTCAGAATCCAGTCCTCTCGCAGATTGCCGTCGACTGGTTTGCCGCCCGCCCGCACCATCAGGCATCGCTGGCATTGGTTCGCCAGGCATTGTTTTCTCCCTGGACACCGGTTCGAGTCGCGGCGGTCGGCCACCTGGCCCAGCGGCCGCGCGATCATTACATACCGCCACTGTTGGCTGAACTGTCGGCACCGATTGAATCTCGTATGCAGCGGGCGGTAGTAAATGGCCAGTTGGTGTATCGACACGTTTTTGTCCGCGAGGGACAGAGCGAGAATGATGTGGTCGTTCGAGATCGTGCTTTTGTTCCACGCGATGCACGCCAAGAGTTGTTACCGGTAGTCAATTCTCCATTCAATTTGCCCTTTGCTGGCACGGGTGTCCGGAGGCGAGAACGCGAAACGCGTCCGCGGAATCTGACGCTTGCCCAAGCGACCGAAGCGCTGCTCGAACGTGCTGAGGCACGGCGTCGAGCTGATGCAGAGATGCGCGTGGTTAAGGCCGTTCGTGATCGTCGCCAACGGCAGCAAAATGAGCAGATAAACCAGCAGAATCAACAGATTTTCGCGGTGCTCCGTGGAACGACCGGTCAGGCATTGCGGCAGCCGCAGCAATGGTGGGATTGGTGGGATCAGCAAAATGAGGTGAATTTCGCTGGCGAGAAGCCAAACAACGTTGACTATCGACGCTTTGAGCTAAGTGTTGCGTTGGAGACTGGTGTGCCCACTGGACGCCAGCGGAGGCGGGGTGAGTGTTTTGTTGCGGGTACACCAGTCTGGACGATCACTGGACCCGTGGCGATTGATCAGGTGCAGGCTGGCGATCTGGTACTTTCTCAACATTCAGAAACGGGTGAGTTGACCTATCAACCGGTATTACAGCGGACGATGCGCCCCATTGAGCCGCTGGTGCGGATTCACCTGGCGGAAGAATCGCTCGTGGCAAGTGGTGGTCACCCCTTCTGGGTATTGGGCAAGGGATGGGTGCTTTTGCGCAAGCTCCGGAGTTCTCAGCAGTTACATGGCCTGGATGGTGCGGTATCTGTTGTCGCGGTCGAGCCGGCACCTGCTGCCGTGACGTACAACCTTGTCGTAGACCGCTTTCAAACTTATTTTGTTGGGCAGGATCGTGTGCTATGTCACGATAATTCGGAGCGTCGGCCGACCAATGCGCTGGTTCCAGGACTCCTGAAGGAGTAGGTTGGCGTTGGGTGTGATGACGTTCCGGATCGAAATGTTAGGGCCATTCCTTGCAGATGGCCAATCGCTTGCGACGGGGGTTTCATGGGACACAGGCCTGGCCGGTGACGAACTAGACGCCGGCAGGGGTATTGCGGTATATCGGTGGGCGAACTTGCACGTCAGCTTGTTTGCGAAGGCCAGTCGCCACGGTCTGCTGCTGTGTTGCCGGAGGAAGATTTTCGAAACAATTCTCGTCAAGTGTCAATGGATGGGTGGCCGAGTGGTCGAAGGCGGTAGTCTTGAAAACTACTGTACCCTTGCGGGTACCCCGGGTTCGAATCCCGGCCCATCCGCTTCTCTGGGATCGAAACGCCCATGACGATGCGCATTGCTATGCAACCAAATGCCGGTTCTCGGATCGCTGTTCTGACTTGCGTCCTGTTCCTGTCGCAGTGGTGTCGCACTTGGGGACAACAGGACAACTCTCGGATTGACTTCGCGCGCGATGTGCGACCGATCTTGTCAGATAAGTGTTTCAAGTGTCACGGCCCTGATGCGGCGGCCAGAAAGGCTGATTTGCGACTCGACCAGAGGAAGGTGGCACAGTCCGTGCTGACTTTTGAAGCTGGGGCCCAGAGTGAATTGGTGCGGCGAATCTCAAGCAGGGACCCAGCGGAACAGATGCCCCCACCGGGTTCGAAGTTAAGCCTGAGTTCTGAGGAAATTCTAACGTTGCGCCGCTGGGTTTCCCAAGGCGCAGTGTACCAAGGCCATTGGGCATTTCAGTCTCCGGTGTCTGCTCCGTTTCCCACCGTTTCCAAACAGACGTGGCCGCGCAACGAGATTGATTATTTTGTGCTGGCTCGCATGGAATCTGCTGGGCTGACACCTTCTCCGGAAGCGAGTCGTGAGCAACTCATTCGGCGGTTGAGTTTTGATCTTACTGGTTTGCCGCCAACCAATAAGGAAGTCACGGCATTTTTGAACGATCGCTCGCTAGCGGCTTATGAACAAGCTGTCGATCGCCTCCTCAATCGACAGGCGTTTGGTGAGCGGATGGCGGTTGATTGGCTGGATGCGGCTCGTTATTCGGATACGTATGGATACCAGGTTGATCGTGATCTGTACGTATGGCCATGTCGTGATTGGGTAATCATAGCTTTCAATGACAATTGGCCGTACGATCAGTTTATCACCTGGCAATTAGCCGGTGATCTGCTGCCACGTGC
>CAZITS010000221.1:6497-8234 GCA_964542185.1 uncultured Pirellulaceae bacterium | reverse complement strand
CGGGTTGTTTCTGGCAACTGGGAGCTCACACACGTTCCGCATTTGAAACAGCGCCAATGGCGATTCGAAGCCAGCATTCATTACGGCAGGCAGGGGTGGAGTTCACCCAATCGTGTCTATGATTATAAAGTCGATGTTTACAAGTGGTCGCGGCGACATCGTTTCATGCGCAGCTATACGCTGGACTACGCTGAGGCCTTTCGCGATTACTGGCAGCGATTCGGGGAAACGCATCCCGAGTTCTTCAACCTGTTGCCCGATGGCAAACGATTACCCGATGGCATGCGTCCGGGCCATGTCTCGATGTGTGTCTCCGAGCCGGGACTCTGGAAACAGCTGGTCGCCGATTGGCAGCGAACGCGGACCGCGGATCTCCCCTGGGTCAACGCGAAACCCAATGACACACCCGGCAAATGCACCTGCCCGCGCTGTCGCTCCTGGGACGTAACGCGACCTGGTCAAGCCGGTTCCGTGGCGGCGGCACGTCAGGCGTACCAGCAGGGTGACCGGGATGGCTGGACATGGCCCGAGCAGCTGGGGTCCCTGTCTGATCGCTACGCCAGATACCTGCTGGCGGTGCAGCAAGAAGCCCAGCAGATTGACCCCAACGCGACGGTCATCAGCTATGCCTACGCCAACTACATTCGGCCACCTGTGGCGACGCCACTGAATCGCCGGGTCGTGATCGCCTTGGCCAGCTCGCTGTTCTTTCCCTACACCCAGGAAACGAGCGCCACGTTTCGACGAGATTGGCTGGGCTGGTCGCAGACGGGTGCCCAACTGGTGTTTCGACCGAACATCACCCTGGGGAGCCACAACCTGCCGGTCCATTACGCCCGCCGTGCCGGTGAGGACATTCAGTATGCCTTTGCCCAGGGCGTACTGGCGACAGATCTCGACAGCCTGACCGGGATCTGGGCCAATCAAGGCCCAAGTCTGTACGTCATTGCACGTGCCCAACTGCGCCATGACCAACCGGTCGACACCATTCTGGATGAATATTACTCCGCGTTTGGAGACGCCAAGATAGCAGTCGAAGCCTATTTCGATCATTGGGAGCAGACAACCGAACGTCTCAGCAACGACCGTTGGCAGACCATCCTGCAGCAGTACCGGCGCACAGACCCGGATGTGAATTTTCGTACGTTCTACAAAGTCGCACACGAAATCTACACCGACGAAGTGATGCAGCGCGGGCGCGACCTGTTGCGGATCGCTGCCCAGGCTGCCGTACACGACTCCCTCGCCTCCCAGCGGGTTGCGTTTCTGGAGAAGGGTTTACGTGACGCCCAGCTGACGCTCGACGCGCAAAAAGCCTTTGTGGCATTTCGCAGCAGCGGCAACCGAACCGCATTCACCGCGGCGCTGCGCCGGCTGCAAGAGTTCCGACATCGCATTGAGCGAGATTACGTCGTCAACCTCTCCTATGTCTCGTTTCAGGAAAACTTGACCTGGCAGCATCTCAGCCCCTGACCGTTCGCCAACGCCGACGCTTTTGGCGGCGTACACCTGGCTGGGTCATCTTGACCTGCCACTCCGATCCTCGCCAGCGAGGGCGAGCATCGATTTACGAACCGGCCCAGATTGCTCTTGGTCAACCTGACAGCGTGAGCTACAAGCAACCCTCCGCGAGGCATAGCAGATACTCAAGAAGCATCTGTCACGCTTTCCGAGACCCTCCAGGTTGCCTGATGAAACAAAAGACGATTGATGTGGTCTGGCATCGGCGTGCACGCA